>JAUYSA010000366.1 GCA_030696545.1 Hyphomonadaceae bacterium | reverse complement strand
GTGGCCGTGTCGGCGCGCAACAAGAACCGCAATCGCGGCGTCGATATCTCGAAATTCCGCTGGGTCGATGATCCGGTGGAGCTGGCGCTGGCGGACGATATCGATGTCGTCGTCGAGCTGGTGGGCGGGTCTGATGGCCCGGCCAAGCGGACGGTCGAGGCGGCGCTGCGGTCTGGCAAGGCGGTGGTGAGCGCGAACAAAGCGTTGATTGCCGAGCATGGCATCGAGATCGCGGCGCTGGCGGAGAAGCACAACGCTCACCTGCTGTTCGAGGCGGCGGTTGCGGGGGCGATCCCGATCGTGCGTGCGGTGAAGAACTCGCTGTCGGGCGTGATCGTGAGCCGCGTGTCTGGCATTCTCAATGGGACGTGCAACTACATCCTGAGCGAGATGCTGCGGACGGGCGCGGCTTACGAGACAGTGCTCGCTGAGGCGCAGCGGCTTGGCTATGCCGAGAGCGATCCGTTTCTTGACGTGTCGGGCGGGGATGCGGCGCACAAGGTGCTGATCCTGGCGTCGATCGCGTTTGGCGCGCAGCCGGATTTCTCGCAGGTTCAGGTCGAGGGCATCGACAAGATCGAGGCGATGGATATCGCGCTGGCGAACAAGTTCGACTACCGCATCAAGCTGGTGGCAGAGGCCTTCCGGTCGAATGGCGGCGTTAAGTGCCGTGTCGCGCCGGTGCTGGTGCAAAAGGAACATCCGCTGGCGCAGATCAACGGGCCGCTCAATGCGGTGCTGGTTGAGGGAGAGCCGGTGGGGCGGTTGACGTTCACGGGGCCGGGCGCAGGCGCGGGGCCGACGGCTGCGGCTGTGATGGGCGATCTTGCGCGCCTGTTCGAAGGCCCCGCGACGCCGCCTCTGGGCAAGCCGTCGCGGGAGTTGCTGCCGTTGATAACGGCAGCGAATGGCGCGGCAGATCAGGGATCGTTCTTCATCGGCGCCCAACTGGCCGACAAGCCCGGCGTGTTCGCCGCGCTGACGGAACAGCTGGGAGATGCCGGCATCTCGATCGACAAGCTGATCCAGGAATCGGCAGGCGACACTGGCGTCGCGCCGATTGCGATCCTCACGCATCCGTGCCCGCGCGCTTCGGTGGAAACCGCGCTGGCCAAGATTGCGGAGCTGAAGATCACGGCGGATGTGCCGCGCCTGCTGCGGATCGAGACGCGGGCTTAAGCCGAACGGCTGCGGCCTGAGTTAAGATTTCCACTGCCCGTTGCTCAGATGTTCGTGGGTGATGAGCCAGCCGCCGCTGGGGTGTCTGGAAAAAACGCGCGTGCCACGGCCGCTCGCGCTGACCTCGGCGCCGCGGGCGACACCGGACCACGCGAAGCTGTAGATGACAGCTGCGGCGTCAGCGCTCTGCGTGATCCAGTTCGATTCTCCGGATAGGTACTGGTAGTTTTCGATCAGCTTCCAGCTCGACGTCATCAGCGCGGCGAAGGCGTCCTTTCCAGAGATGACCGTTCCGTTGCTGTAGAAAAACACGACCTCATCAGTGAGGAAAGCCAACGCGGAGTCGATATCGCGCCGGATCAGGGCAGCGGTGAACCCGGTTGCACAGGCCTGCGGAGATTCTGCGGTCATGGAGATCTGTCCTTCGGCGTCTGGCTATCCGTGAGCTTTCCACATAATATGAATCATTATTCAGGTTTGGAAATTCGCATATGCCGGCAGCGTCGGACCGCATCCTGAAACCTCGCAAAACGCCACGACAGGCGCGATCCGAGGCGACGGTAGAGGCGATTTTCGATGCAACCATTCAGGTTCTGCTCGCTGAGGGTGCGGCCCGCCTGACGACTACGCGGGTGGCGGAGCGGGCGGGCGTCTCGGTCGGCACGATGTACCAGTATTTTCCGAACAAGCAGGCTTTGCTGCATGCCGTGCTCAAGCGCCACCTGGATGGACTGATCGACAAGGTCGAAAAGGCGTGTCGCGCGTTGGCGGGAGAGACGATCGCCGTGATCTCGGATGGGCTCGTTGCAGCTTATCTTCAAGCGAAGATGGATAGTTTCGATACAGCGCGGGCGCTTTACGCCGTGGGCGCAGAACTCGATCTCGGTTCGTTGCAAGCGGCCAACTCCAAGCGCGTTGGCGAAGCGGTGATGGCAGTCCTTACAAGTGCTTTGGATGTACGGTTCGAGGATGTTCGTGTTGTCGCCTTCACTCTGCACGTAACGGTTGCGGGCGCCGTTGGCGCCGTGCTTGAGCGTGGAGGCTCCCGAGCGAGAGCGAAAATTCTCGCGAGCGAACTGCCGATCATGTGTCGTGCGTATCTGACCGCGGTTGCAAAGCGCAAATGACCGTCCGTTGCTGTGCGTGCGTCACGGGTCGAAACGCAGGCTAGACCGCTCATCGTTTGCGAAGCTGTGCTCTGCCCAGAAGCCAGGCGCCGCCTGCGAGGATCAGCGAGGCGATGCCGAAGACGAGGCCGATGGCGATCAGGATGGTCGGGTCGAAGCCGCTATTGTCTCCCACTATCGAGCTGAGCACGAAGCCGGCCGCCGCAATCGCGAAGAAGATCGGGGCGGCGATCAGGCCGATGCGCATTCGTCTCCGGTAGAAGTTCGGGTCGGCGATGATCGTGCCGGCGGCCACCTGCTCGAAGTGCGTGACGACTTTGGCGGCTGCGGCGCTGGCTTGCTGGGAAGCCGGGATGCGGAGTTCGCCGGCCATCGTGCGTGTGTTGAAGCGGTTTGCGTAAGTCGTGAGGGTGCTGAACGCGATCACCGGCTGGCTGCCGGAAAGCAGCCGGACGCCGGTAAACCGGAACGGGCCGGTGCGGGTGAGTGAGAAATAGGTGTCGCCCACGAGGACGGCGCTTGGCGTGAAGACGATCTCGATGCCGGATGGCGGTGGTTCGCGCGGCGTGGGCCAGTCATTGAGATGCTCAATCCCGCGCGCGCTGCGGACTTTGTCGATGGTGGTGAATTCGGCGAGGTCTGCGGCGGTGACGGTCCAGCGCGCGATTGCGTTTTCTCCGCGACGCATGGAGGCCATGACTTTGGTGCCCCCCCAGAAGTTAAGGGCCATAAAGGGCGCGAGGATGGCGGGAAGAAGCGCAATGCCGATCTTCAGGCCGGAGCCGAGTGTCTCCTGTCCGGCGACGTTCATTTCGATTACGCCCCAGGCGATGGAGGCGCACGCCGCGAGAGTGATCGCCAAGCAGATGAGCAGGCTGCGCTGGGGATTGCGGATACCGGGGCTGAACACGTCATTGCTCCTTGTTGCGCCGGGCGGCCCGCGTCCTTGCGGCTCCTACTTTTCCGGTCCCCATATGCGGCGGGCTGAGGCGACGCCTGCGTCTTTCGTCTTGCTCTCGAGCGCGGTGAAGTCGGTTGTGCGGGCGTCGGCGTTGAGGAGCATGTAGCGGGATGAGGCGGCCGTTACCGGCTCCCACACGGGCGCGCCGGGGGTGTTCGGGTTGCCGGTCTTCGCGAAGTTGAACCAGTAGTCGCCCATCAGTTTCGAGGTCTTCTCGTCGGCAGCGTCCCATGTTTCGGCGTTGAGTCGAGTTCCGAAGAGGTAACTGAGTTCGCCGCCGTGTTCGGCGCCGGGCTTGGTGGTACGTTCGCTCTGCGGTTGTTGTGTGAAGTAATATGTATAGGCGGGCTGGCCTTTCGCAGCCTGGCGCTCGGCGAGATAGCGCGAGGGCTGGATGGCGATGGCCTGAATGGCGAGGTCTGCTTCGCCGCCAGCGCGTGAGGGGTTCGCCTTGTACTCTTCCAGCAGCGTCGCGTAGGCCGCGCCAAGCACGGGCCGGGCGGCGCTTTCGAGGCCGCCCAGGCTGGCTTCCCAGGAATTGCCGCCGAGGATCATCGGGATAGCGGCCTGTTCCCTCAGGATGAAGGCCTTGGTCGGGCTGTCTTTCACGGTCTTGCCGTCGACCATCGGGCCGCCTGCATCGAGGCTGGGGATCTTGTCGGTTGAAATGGAGCGGAGCTGTTCGGCCGTTGCGTTGGGCAAGCCCTGCTTTGCGGCCCAGGACTCGCCTGCGGCTTCGGAGGCTTTCAGCGAAGGCGCGAGCGTGAAGCCGCCGCCAGATTGGGAGATCGCCTTGGCGACGAGGCCACTGGCTTCGGGCGAGGCGACGAGCGCCTGCACCGACACGGCGCCGGCGCTTTCGCCAAAGATGGTGACGTTGGCGGGGTCGCCGCCGAACTGCGCGATGTTGCGCTTGACCCAGCGCAGCGCCTCGACCTGGTCCATGATGCCGTAATTGCCGAGATAGCCGTCCGTGTTCTCTTTCGTCAGTGCGGGGTGCGCGAAGAAGCCGAGGCGGCCGAGGCGGTAGTTTATCGTGACGATGACGGCGCCGCGTTTAGCGAGGGCTGTGCCGTCATAGAGCGGCACGCCGCCCGCGCCGGCGCGGAAGGAGCCGCCATGGAGGAAGAACATGACAGGGAGTTTTTCCGACGCGGTCTGTGATGGCGTCCAGATGTTGAGGAAGAGGCAGTCTTCACTTTGCGCGCCGACGCGGGCCCATGGTTCGGTGCTAACGGTGGCTTGCGGGCAGGCGGCGCCGACTTCTGTTGCGGCGCGCACGCCGGTCCATTTGGCGAGCGGCTGTGGCGCGCGCCAGCGGAGATTGCCAACGGGGGCGGCGCTGTAGGGGATGCCGCGAAAGACGGCGAGGTTGCCCTCTGCTGCGCCTTGCACGATGCCGGTATCGAGCGTGGCCGTCGGGCTGGATGAATTGGCGCCGGGCGCGGAGCTGCAGGCGGCGAGGGCGAGAATAGCCGCGGCAGCGAGACCTGCTTTGAACGCCATGTTGTTTTCCTGCCCTGAAGACTCTTATCTGGGAGTACGGTGGTGGAAGAGGCGGTCGAACACAAGGCCGCCGTGGCGTGCGGGAAAACCGAGGGCGAGGCTGGCATGATGCGCGGGGCGTTGATGGCTCTAGTGTTGGCGGGGTGCGCACATGCGCAGGCGCCGACTTCTGCATCTGGGAATCGGTCTGGCTTTGTGGACGTGGCTTCGGCGGCGCCGGGGCTGGTGGTCGATATGCGGTATTACGGTTCGGAGAATTTCATCGGCCGGCCGATTGCCGGATACGAGGCGCCGGTGTGTTTGTTGACTGCGGAAGCGGCGGCGGCGTTGGGGCGGGTGCAGGCGAAGCTCGCGCCGTTCGGGCTGGGGCTGAAGGTGTTCGACTGTTATCGGCCACAACGGGCGGTCGCGGACTTTGTCGTGTGGGCGAAGGATCTGTCGGACCAGACGCGCAAGGCTGCGCAATATCCGAATGTCGAGAAGTCGCGGTTGTTCGAGCTTGGCTATATCGCGGAGAAGTCCGGGCATTCGCGCGGGTCGACGGTGGATCTGACGCTGGTTGATCTGGCGACGAAGGCCGAGATCGACATGGGGTCGGGGTATGACCTGTTCGATACGAAGTCGTGGCCTTCCGATCAGACTGTCGGCGCGCAGGCGCGGGCGAACAGGCTGGCGTTGCAGGCGGCAATGATGGGCGAAGGGTTCCGGCCGCTGAAGGAAGAATGGTGGCACTTCACGCTGAACGGCGAGCCGTATCCGGAGACGTATTTCGATTTTGTAGTGCGTCGTTAGTCCAGCGTCTGCAGCACGCCGCGGATGGTGTCGACGATCTGGTCGATCTGCTGCTTCTCGATGATCAGCGGCGGGGACAGGGCGATGATGTCGCCGGTCACGCGGATCAGGACGCCTTTTTCGAAGCAGGCGCGGAAGGTTTCGAGGGCGCGTTGTGTCGGCTTGCCGGGGCGGGGTTCGAGTTCGATGCCGCCGATCAGGCCGAGATTGCGGATGTCGATGACGTGGCGGGCGTCGCGCAGCGCGTGCAGCGACTGTTCCCAGTAGGGCGCCAGTTCGGCGGCGCGTTCGAACAGGCGTTGTTCGCGGAAGACTTCCAGCGTGGCGAGGCCGGCGGCGCAGGCGAGCGGATGGCCGCTCATCGTGTAGCCGTGGAAAAGTTCGATCGGCGTGTCGGAATTGTTGACGATGGCGTCGTGGATCTCGCGGCTGGCGGCAACCGCGCCCATGGGAACGGTCGCGTTGTTGATCGCCTTGGCCATGGTGATGATGTCGGGGCGGACGTCGAAATATTGCGCGGCGAAGGGCGCTCCGAGGCGGCCAAAGCCGGTGATGACTTCGTCGAAGATCAGCAGGATGTCGTGTTTCGTACAGAGTTCGCGCAGGCGCTGGAGATATGCTTGCGGGGGCACGAGCACGCCGGTTGAACCAGCGACGGGTTCGATGATGACGGCGGCGATGGTCGAGGCGTCGTGCAGGGCGACGAGGCGTTCGAGTGCGTCGGCGTATTCCGCGCCGTTCGCAGGCTGCCCGCGTGAAAAGGCGTTACGCGTGATATCGTGCGGATGCGGCAGGTGATCGACGCCGCTGACCATCGGTCCGAAATTGACGCGGTTCTTCGTTATGCCGCCGACCGTCATGCCGCCGAAATTGACGCCGTGATAGGCGCGCTCGCGGCCGATCAGGCGATACTTGTTCGGTTTGCCGCGGGCGCGTTGGTAGGCGAGCGCGATCTTGAGGGCGGTGTCGGCGCTTTCGGAGCCGGAATTGGTGAAGACGATGCGGTCGAGCCTGTCGGGCAAGAGGCCGCCGAGCTGGTTGGCGAATTCAAACGCCGCCGGGTGGCCGAGGTTGAAGCTGGAGGCATAGTCGAGTTCGGCTGCGGCGCGCTGGATCGCCGCGACGATTTTCGGCTGGGCATGGCCGGCGGCGACGCACCAGAGGCCGGATGTGCCATCGAGCACGGGGCGGCCATCGGGCGTGTAGTAGTGCATCCCCTCCGCGCGGACGAGCATGCGAGGATCGGCCTTGAAGGCGCGGTTCGGCGTGAACGGCATCCAGAAAGCGTCTAGCGAGTTGGGGCGCAGCGTGTTCGACATGGGCACAGTGTTGTCGGCTGTTGCGCGGGCTGCAACAGGAATCCCGCGCGAATGGCAACGAACGCGCGATATCGCCTGTGCTCGCCGCAATCCAAACAGGATGTGAAGCGTTCCGGGCGGGGGCAGGATGGCTCTGGCCAAGGCGACGGTGTAGATGTTTCCGCAGAGGTCATCGCCGGAGACAATTCCCGACGGACCCACAAGGGGAGTGAAGCTCTATGAGAACATCCTGGCTTGTTTCGATTGCTGTCGCTGGCGCGTTTGCCAGCGGGTGCTCGATGATGGATTCGGCGCCGAAGATGCCGACCTACGCTGCAACGCTGGCGCCGGGCGCCGGCATCACGTCCACCGGCAAGGGCGCGGGCACGTTCACCTATGATCCGGCAACCCATGTGCTGAGCTACACGGTGACGTATGAAGGTCTGACAGGACCGGCTGCCGCCGCGCACATCCATGGTCCGGCTGATCCGGGCGCGAATGGCCCGCCAGTCATTCCGTTTGCCAACGCTGCCAGCCCGATCACCGGCACGGCGACGCTGACGGATACGCAGGCGGCTGATCTGGCCGCCGGCAAGTATTACGTGAACGTCCACACGGCGGCGAACCGTGGCGGCGAAATCCGCGGCCAGATTACCGCGAAATAAGCTGCTTCAATCTCCGTTTCGCGAGACAGGCGTGCTGCGCTGCATCTGAGTGCAGCGCAGCATGATTTGTCTTTGGCGACATGGGCGAATTTGCTTTTTCCAGCGCAGACGCGGGCGTATGCCTTCAGCAACGATTCGCTTGGACGCGGGCGCGTGTAGCGATGGGTAACGGGGCAGGAGCCGACATGGCAGACGGCGCTAAGCTGGTGGTGTCCTGTTCGACGCTTGGTTATGCGGTGGCCGGTGCGACGGTCGCGGCGGCTATTGCGGCTGAAGCCTGGGTCGGGCGCGGCGATGAGCAGGCGGCCGAGCAAGCTGCTGCGAATGCGATGCGCGATGCGCTCAACGCAATCGATTTTACCGGGCATGTAGTCGTCGGCGAAGTCGATATTCCAATTCTCAATGTCGGCGAGACTGTGGGCACCGGAAACGGACCCGAACTCGATATCGCGCTTGAGGCGCTTGAAGGCGTGACGCTGACGGCGAAGGCAATGCCGAACGCGTTGGCTGTCATCGCAGCGGCGCCGAAGGGCGGGCTGCTGCAGGTTCCTGATCTCTACATGGAGAAGCTGGCGATAGGGCCGGGCTATGCGCGCGGCGTTGTCGACCTTGATGCGAACGCGGGCGAGAACGCGATCCGGCTGGCCAGGGCCAAGGGCGTGGATGTGCGCGAGATAACCGCGTGCGTGCTCGACCGGCCACGCCACGAGAAGATCATTGCGGACCTGCGCAAGGCGGGCGCGCGCATCAATCTGATCCCCGATGGTGACGTTGCCGGCGCGATCAACACGGCGATGCCGGAGACGGCGATCGACATGTATGTGGGACAGGGCAAGGCGCCTGAAGGGGTGCTGGCTGCTGCGGCTCTGCGCTGTGCTGGCGGGCAGATGCAGGCGCGGTTTGTGTTCCGGAACGATGCCGAGAAATACCAGGCGCAGCGTATGGGCCTGAAAGATGCGGGCCGCCGCTTCGAGCTTGAGGATCTTGTCTCTGGCGACGTGATATTCGCCGCAACGGGCGTCACCAAGGGCACGCTGCTGGATGGAGCCGTGCGCGGGCGCAGGGGTGTCGAAACGCACACGATGCTGATGTCATCGGGCGACGGCGTTGTGCGGAAGATCCGGTCGGTCACGCCGCTGGGGCGGTGATCTTGGACCGTAGGGTAGGCGCCCGGCGGTTCAAGATAAGACCTTGAACCGACTCTCGAACAGCCACACCTTCGTTCCATGTCCGACAAATCATCACTTCCAGCCTATCTGGGCGTCGCGAACTCGCTTTCTGGCAAGGTATGGCGGCAGCGGCCGACCGACGACGCGCTGGCGGCGGAGCATTCGCGCAGGCTGCAGGCGCCGGATGTTGTCGGGCGGATGCTCGCAGCGCGCGGCGTTCAGCCGGATGAAGCCGAACTCTTTCTCAATCCTACACTGAAGGACCTGTTTCCCGATCCGTCGTCATTTGCCGACATGGACAAGGCGGCCGAGGTGATCCTCGACGCGATCGTGTCGGGCAAGAAGGTGGCGGTGTTCGCGGACTATGATGTCGATGGCGGCACGTCGTCTGCGATCCTGTCTCGATATTTCCGGGCATGGGGACGCGAGCTTATACTCTATGTGCCGGACCGGCTGACCGAAGGTTTCGGGCCGACGCCGTTTGCATTCCGCGCGCTGAAGGAGATGGGCGCCGAGCTGGTGGTGACGGTCGATTGCGGGGCGGCGGCGATCGAGGCGCTGAAGACCGCCAACGAGATCGGGCTCGATGTTGTGGTGATGGATCACCACTTGATGCATGACGATCATATGCCATCGATCCTGGCGCTGGTGAATCCCAACAGGCCGGATGACAAATCGGGCCATGGCTTCCTTGCTGCGGCGGGTGTTGTGTTCGTGCTTGCAGCGGCGCTGAACCGTCTGGCGCGCAAGCGCGGGCAGGCGCCCGAAGGCGGGCTGCCGGATCCGATGAAGTGGCTCGATCTCGCGGCGCTGGGCACGCTGTGCGACATGGCGCCGTTGAAGGGCGTGAACCGCGCGTTTGTCACGCGGGGGCTCGCGTGCCTCGAACGGCTGGAGAATGCGGGGCTGAAGGCGCTGGCCGAAGTGGCGGGCATCGAGGCGCCGAAGTCCGTCTATCACGCGACATTCGTGCTGGGGCCGAGGCTGAACGCTGGCGGACGGATCGGCGATCCGTGGACGGCGGCGAAGCTGCTTGCGACGGATGATCGGGCCGAGGCGATCCAGCTGGCCGAAAAGCTCAACTTCCAGAATCAGGAGCGGAAGGAAGTCGAAGCCGGAATCCAGAAAGCGGCGATGGAGCAAGTCGAGCGGCGGCTGGCCGTGAAGCCCAACACGGGCATTCTGGTTGTCGGCGGCGAGGGCTGGCATCCCGGCGTGATCGGCATCGTCGCGGGGCGGCTGAAGGAGAAATATCACCGGCCGGCGATCGTGGTTGGATGGGGCGAAGGGCTTGGACCTGTTGCTCGCGGATCGGGTCGGTCAGTGCCGGGCGTCAATCTTGGCGAGCTGGTATCGGCCGCCGCGAAGTCTGGCCTGCTGCTGTCCGGCGGAGGCCATGCGATGGCGGCTGGGCTGAGCATGGACCCGGCGCGGCTGGACGAGCTGCTGGCCTATCTGGAAGAGCGAACACAGGGCGCGACTTTCGAGCTGGCGGAGGCTCGCGTGCTGGAAATTGATGGCGCACTGGCGCCGGGAGCTGCGGATGGCGCGCTGCTGGAGTTGATCGAGCGGATCGGGCCGTTTGGCTCGAATGCGCCCGAGCCGCTGTTTGCTATCCCCAACGTGCGGGCTGCGGGAGCGCGGCGGGTGGGCGAGAATCACATGGCTTTCGACATGGTGGGCGAGGACGGTTCGCGGGTGCGGGCGATTGCTTTCCGGGTGGCGGACGGGCCGGAAGGGCAGGCGATTGCGAAAGGGGCTGCGATGCACGTCGGTGGCCGGCTTCGGCCGGATACCTGGCGGGGCGCTGGAAAAGTGCAGGTGGAAGTGGCCGATATTGCCTTGGCTTAACCGGGTTCCACGCCTCCGAAAAATCACTGCAAGAAGGGTGAAACGGGGTGCTTGCAGCTCGGAAGCGATGCAGCTATATCGCTCGCTTCGCTGGATGGTCCCTTCGTCTATCGGTTAGGACGTTAGGTTTTCAACCTGAAAAGAGGGGTTCGACTCCCCTAGGGACTGCCAGCGGATTTCATAACGATTTGAATGCGTTATGAATTTTGGGCGCGGAGAAATCCCGCCCCACATTTCCACCCACATTCGCAACCGGCATAGGCGGGCGTTCACAAGCTCGCGACGGCTGCCGGATTCGGGTGCTTAGGCTTGGCGCAGGCCAGCGACGAAGTGCTTGAGCACGTCCTCATTCGTCGCGAACGTGGGCACGTTCGCAAAGTGCTCCACTAGCGCCGCCTCGATTTCCGCCCGCGACTTGCGGTCCACGGTGTCAGCCCATGCGCGGGCCTCGTGCATCGTATCCCAAGGGGACTTGGTGTTGCCGCGCGTGGTGGAGGCGTCACCGTGCTTGCCGATGCCGTAAACCGGGCCGGTTTCCTTGTTCCAGATCGGCTTGAACAGGTCGATTAGGAAGTCCTCCGCAGGCGTTTCCCACCCGCTTTGTACAACCAGCGTGCGGCAGTCGAAATCCGCAATGTCGATAGTCGCAATTGCCTTGGTGATGTTCTTGCGGTGATCGCCAAGGCGTCCGATCAGCTTCGCGCCTTGCTCCCGTGGGGTCCGCGCGCCGCCAACCTCGGGAGCGGCTTGGCCGACATAGAGAGGCGTCTCGCTACCTGAAATCGGCGCGTATGGCTCAAAGGGACCACGGTAATAGATGGCATACACGCCCGAGCCATAGAACCTGCCCACATCAGCAAGCGGAACGCGAGGTTGCGCGACCAATGCTAAGGCCACGAAGCGGCCAATGATGCGGGGGTCACTCGGATCAAAGATTGCAGCAGGTTGCTGGATTGGGTCGATGATATTGAGTAGCCCGGTGAGGCGATCAATGCCTTCCAGAATGTCGCGCTCTAGTTTCCTGCGTGCATGGTTGGACAATACGGCAGCCGCTGGGGCGTCGGACGTGAGCTTGTCCAAGGCGTCCCGCAGTTGCGCTGCATGGTCCACTTTCTTATTCAATGCACCGTCTCAATCGCTGTCGCTACGTGCTTGCCCACAACCTCAGCAAGCCTCACGGGAACCGCGTTTCCGAGTTGGCGCATTGTCTCTGACCATGCACCGTGGAAGCGGAAATCATCGGGGAATGTTTGGAGCCGGGCGCTTTCACGCACGCTGAAATAGCGCACCGATCCGTCTGGCCTGCACAGCATGTTTTCGCCGCCCGGCACGCCATGCACGCCAGCCTTGAGCGTCTTGGCAGGCTCATC
>JAUYSA010000353.1 GCA_030696545.1 Hyphomonadaceae bacterium | reverse complement strand
GGTGGTTTCGTAGGCCGCGTTGACGGTTTCCTTGGTCATCATGGCGATCGGGCGGGACTGGGAGGCGATCTTGCGGGCGGCGGCTTTCGCCTCTTCGACGAGTTTGTCGGCCGGAAGGACGCGGGAAACCAGGCCGGAACGCTCGGCCTCGGCGGCGTCCATCATGCGGCCGGTGAGGCACATTTCCATCGCCTTGGACTTGCCGACGAAGCGGGTGAGACGCTGCGTGCCGCCTATTCCGGGCATGACGCCCAGATTGATCTCGGGCTGGCCGAATTTGGCGGACTCCGACGCCAGGATGAAGTCGCACAGCATGGCCAGCTCGCAGCCGCCGCCGAGGGCGAAGCCGTTGACCGCCGCGATCAGAGGTTTGCGGAAGGACGAGACGGCGTGTTCGAAGGCGCCGAACAGGTCTTTCTGATAGACGTCCATATAGGATTGCGGGGCCATTTCCTTGATGTCGGCGCCGGCGGCGAAGGCGCGGCCTGCCCCGGTGAGGACGACGCAGCCGATGTTTGTATCGGCATCCCATTTCGCGAGGACGTCCATCAGCTCGGCGCAAAGCTTGGCATTGAGGGCGTTCAGCGCATCGGGGCGGTTGAGTGTGATGATGCCGACATTGCCGTCGGTTTCGACCAGCAGCGTTTCGTAGGACATGGGCGTCTCCTCTTGCCGGTCATTACTAGACGTCAGGGAGGCCGAGTTCCACCCGGGTCGCGCCGGCAAGCCTGAGCAGGTCGAACAGCGCCATCACGATATGGACATCGACCGTGCCGAGATCGGCCTGGACGATCGACGTCAGCCCTTCCACCTCGGGATCTGAGAGGAAGTGTGCGGCGCGCTGGATCTCGTCTTCCCTAACATCATCAGGGGCGGCGAGCGCGCCATCGAACCATTCCACCAGCGCGGCGGCGATGGCCTTTGGCTCGCCCTCGATCGCGATGCGGACATTGTCCCACTGGAAGGGCGCGACCACGATATCGAGGCCAGCGCCGTGAAAGGCTTCGGGTTCGAAATTCATCATGCGGCTGGGCGAGAACATGCTGGGCGTGGCGCCCTCGCCCTCGACCATGGCGAGATCGTAGCGCGCGCCGAGATTGAGCTCGCCTTCGCGGGCGAGCCCGCCCGCCTCATCCACGATTGGCGGCTCGATGATGAGCGTGTGGCCCTTCTCGCGCATTTCGGCGAGGGCCGCCTCGAACATATCGACATAGTGCGTGCGCACGGACGCGAGCAGTTCCGCGAGATCGGTCATGTAGCTCTCCACCCCGATTTGGGCGGGAGATGCTTACTCCGGCAGGCGCGTGGAGGCGAGCTTTACGATCAGCTCGAAGCTGACCGTGACAGGGCGCGCCGAGGCGGGCTCGCGGATCTGGATGTTCAGCTCTTCGTTCTCGCGGACGAAGGACAGGCGGCTGGCATCTTCGGTGCGTTTCCAGCCGAGTGCAGGCAGGGAGGCGATGTAGAAGGACGAGATTTCGGTTGCGCCGACCTGCCCCTCGGCCGAGGTGCGCACGACGCGGCCCTGATCGCTTTCAAACACCATCGGCTCGGGCAGTTCGGCGAGGCCATAGACCAGCGGCACATCGTCGATGGCTTTCAGGAATTCGGTGGCGTGCGCGGGGGCGGTTGCGAGGAATGCGACCGCTACAACCGCTGAAAACTGGCTAAACCGCCTGAGCACACACGCCTCCCGATCCACCGCCAATCTCGCGGGGTTCGCCCATTGTGGCAAACGGGAGCTGCAGGGATGTTAATGCAGACTGCTGCTCAAGCTGGCGGCCCTCTCCTCCCCCGAGCGGGGGAGGAGCAGCGTTCGCTGAGGGTCAGGCGGTCTAGGCTGGGTGGGGGACCGATCTCGATTGAGAGGGCGGTCCCCCACCTGTTCTGCGTTCGTTGAGACAGACGTGCGTGTGGCTCCTCCCCCGCTCGGGGGAGGATGAGGGCGTCGCCCAGATCGCTGGCAGCGTTCGCGAGCGATGCAGGCTTCGCTGTCGGGCGGGCGGGATCGACTGTTGACCTCTCGGCGCGTCACTTTAGCCTTGCCCAAGGTGCTGAGGGACAATCCATGAAGCCTGCTTTTATTGCCGCCGCCGCACTGGCGATTGCCCCCATGGCGGAGGCGCAGGCTGCGTGTGCGGAGATTGAGCGCATCAACGCCGCCTCACTGAAAGATTTCGACGACCTGACCGGCGCCGGGATCGACGATTATGTGTACACCGCGACGCTGAAGCTTCCGAACGCCGCCGGGTGCGTGATCGAGATCGATCTCGAGGTCATCTATTCCTGCGTCTGGAATTTTGCGGCGCGCGAGGAGGCGGAACGCGCTTACGCCACACAGGCCGCCGCCATGGCGCCCTGCCTTGAAGGCTGGGACTTCATGACGCTTCAGGGCAATTCGCAAATGCGGACCGGCGTGACCATGGTGTCCGGCGTCAACTATGCCGGTTCTGGGAAATTCGAGGGCGCGGAGTGGCAGCTGTCGCTCAATCAGTACGACAGCGGATCTGTCGCGCCCTACCGTCTCTGGATCGAGATGATCCTGTATTAGGGCGCGGTAGCCGGGACGAGGAAATGAAATCCCCTTTGGACTCGCCCCCAACGTCTCGCGGCTTTGCCGCGATCCACTTCCCCCGCAAGCGGGGGAAGATCGCAACAGCGAAGATCAGCGCTGGCAGTGACCGCAGTAGAATGTCGAGCGGCCGGACTGGACGAGGCGTTTTACCGGCTTGGTGCAGATGAGGCAGGCGTCGCCTTCGCGGTCATAGACCTGGAAGCGATGCTGGAAGTAGCCGAGTTCGCCGGTGGTGGTTTCGAAGTCGGAGATGGTGGAGCCGCCGGCTTCGATGGCTTCCTCGATCACCTTGCGGATTTCGATGGAGAGTTTTTCCAGCTTGTCGCGCTTGATGGCGCCGGCGAGTTTCGTCGGCGAGACGCCTGAGCGGAACAGCGCTTCGCAGACATAGATGTTGCCAAGGCCGGCGACGACATACTGGTCGAGCAGCGCGGACTTCACCGGCGTTTTCTTGTCCTTGAAAGCTTCGGCCAGATAGGCGCCGGAGAACTGGTTGGAGATCGGCTCGGGGCCCATGCCGTCGAAGGGCGGGTAGCGGTCAATGTCGGCCAGCGGCCATAGGTCCATGAAGCCGAAGCGGCGGGCGTCGTTGAAGGTGACGGTCGCCCCGCCCTGCATGCCGAAGACGACATGGTCGTGCTTTTCGGCGGCGGCGACTTCGTGATGGAATTTGCCCGGCTTCTTGCCTTCGACGGTAAAGCGGCCGGTCATGCCCAGGTGCATGATCAGGGCTTCGCCGCTGGACAACTCGCCCACCAGGTATTTTGCCCGGCGGCCGAGGCGCGTGATCCGGGCGCCTTCGATGCGTTGGTTAAAGTTCTCCGGGAACGGGAAACGCAGGTTTTTCCGGCGAGTCTCCACACGCAGGATGCGTTTACCTTCCATGGCGGGGGCTAGTCCGCGACGAACAGTCTCGACTTCGGGCAATTCTGGCATCGATCCGCGTATAGCCCCGGTAAGGTCCTTCGCCTATGTTTTGAGGGCGATGGACGAAGACAAGGTCTCTTTCGGGTTCGAGGATGTCAGCCGGGATGAAAAATCCCGCCGCGTCAAAGGCGTATTTGCGTCTGTCGCGGGCAAGTACGACCTGATGAATGACCTTATGTCGGCCGGGGTTCACCGGGTTTGGAAGGCGAATATGATCGTCTGGCTGAACCCGCAGCCCGGCGAGACGCTGATCGATGTGGCGGGCGGCACGGGCGACGTGGCGCGGGCGTTCCAGAAGCGCGCGAATGACGTGGCGCGCCGCCGCAGTTCCGATGCGGAGACGATGACGTTCGTCACCGACATCAACGAGGCCATGCTGGTGGCCGGGATCAAGACGACCGACAGGAATATGCCGCGCGCCGCGTGCGATGCGGCGGCATTGCCATTCCCCGATCGCAGCGCGGATGCGGTGACGATTTCGTTCGGCATCCGCAATGTGGTGGAGATCGACAAGGCGCTGAGCGAGTTCCGGCGCGTGCTGAAGCCGGGCGGACGGTTTGCATGCCTTGAGTTCTCGCACATGACGCACCGGATGCTGCAGGATGCGTATGACAAGTATTCATTCGCGGTGATCCCGAAGCTGGGTGAGATGGTGACGGGGGATCGCGCGAGCTATCAGTATCTGATCGAGAGCATTCGCCGCTTCCCGAACCAGGATGATTTTGCGGCGCGCATCAAGGCGGCGGGATTTTCTCAGGTCGGCTATCAGAATTATTCCGGCGGCATTGCGGCGCTTCACACCGGATGGGCGGTGTAGGCGATGTTCGACGCGCTCTCCGACTATATGCGCCTCGCACGCGCGGGCGCTGTCATGCTGCGGAATGATGTTGTCATTCCCGATGACTATCGCTCGCGCCTGCCGTGGATTGCGCGGTTTGCGGGCGGCTTCCTGCGGATGCTGCCGGGTGGCGGCGGCAAGGGACGGCCGGGGCAGAGGTTCGCCAACGCGCTGGAGAAGCTGGGGCCGGCGTGGATCAAGCTTGGGCAGTTCATGGCGACGCGGCCGGATGTGATCGGCGTCGAGGCGGCGAATGATCTGTCGCGGCTGAAGGATTCGGTGCCGCCCTATCCCAAGGCGCTGGCGATCAAGACGCTGCGGTCTGAATTCGGCGCCGACGCGGACAGGCTGTTTGCGGGGCTTGGGGATTCGGTGGCGGCGGCTTCGATTGCGCAGGTTCACCGGCTTGAGACGCCGACGGGGCCGCGTGCGGTGAAGATCCTGCGGCCCGGGATCGAGCGGGAGATGGAGCTTGAACTGCGCGCGATGAAGCGGATCGCGTATTCGGCGCAGAAAAACGGCCCGCCCGATGTGAAGCGGATGGAGCCGGCCGCGTTCATCGACACGATGGCGCGATCGCTGACGCGCGAGATGGACCTGCGGTTCGAGGCGGGGGCAGCGTCTGAGTTCGGCGAGATCGCGGCGATCGACAACTACGTTTACGCGCCGAAGGTCGACTGGGAGCGGACGAGCCAGCGCGTGCTGGTGACGGAGTGGATCGAGGGGCGGTCGCTGACTGATCCCGGCGCGATCGGCAGCGCGGACCGGATTGACCTGGCGAACCGGATCACGCGCGGATTTCTGGCGTGTGCGCTGGACCATGGTTTTTTCCATGCGGACCTGCATGAGGGGAACATGATCCTCGCGCCGGATGGGCGGCTGGTGCTGGTGGATTTCGGCATCATGGGGCGGATCGCCATGCCGGAGCGCATCTTTCTTGCGGAGATCCTGAAGGGCTTCCTGGAGCGCGACTACAAGCGCGTGTCGGAAGTGCATTTCGAGGCGGGCTATGTGCCTGCCAATCATTCGATGGATGATTTCGCGCAGGCTCTGCGTTCGGTGGGCGAGCCGATCTTCGGCAAGGACGCGACCGAGGTTTCGATGGCGCGCGTTCTGTTGCAGCTGTTCGACATCACGCGGCAGTTCGGGATGCATCTGCGGCCGGAGCTGATCCTGCTGCAGAAGACGATGGTGCAGGTTGAAGGCGTCGCGCGGGCGATCGATCCGGCGCACAATATCTGGCAGGCGGCGAAGCCGGTGGTGGATCGCTGGACGCGGCGCGAATTCGGGCCGGAGGGACTGAAGAAGCTGGCCGTGGCGACGGCGCGCGAGGCGATGGCGCGGCTGCGCCGGTTGCCGGAGACGCTGCAGAAGCTGGACGAGGCGCTGAACCGTGCAGCTGAGCCTGCGCCTGCGCCGGTTGTCGTGAAGCGCACGACGGCGTGGGGCTGGGCGCTGACCGGCTTTGCGATTGCTGCGGTCTCTGCCGCTGGCTTGTGGTTTGTGCTGATCTACGAGCCGTAGGCTCTAGCGAACCTTCTTCTCGATCACGTCCCACATCAACGCGACAGCATCGATGCCGCTGAGCTTTTTCAGGGCGCGGGCGCCGGTGGGGCTGGTGACGTTGATCTCGGTCATCATGCCGCCGATGACGTCGATGCCGACGAAGATCAGGCCGCGCTTTTTCAGCTCGGGCGCGATGTGGGCGCAGATTTCCTTTTCGCGTGGCGAGAGTTCGGTCGCTTCCGCCGTGCCGCCGACGACGAGGTTGGAGCGGATGGCGCCGGAGGGCGGCTTGCGGTTGATCGCGCCGACAGGTTCGCCATCGATGATGAGGATGCGCTTGTCGCCCTCGCTGACAGCGGGGAGGAAGGCCTGCGCGATGAAGGGTTCGGGGACCATCTTGTTGAACAGATCGACCACGGCCTCGAGATTGCCGTCGTCGCGGCCGATCTTGAGCACCCCTGCCCCGCCATGGCCGTGCAACGGCTTGAGGACCATGTCGCCGTGGCGCTCGCGGAATTCATGGACGCGGGCGATGTCGCGCGTGATGAGCGTCGCGGGCTGGAGGTCCGGGAACATCAGCGTCAGGATTTTTTCGGGCGACGAGCGGACGCCGGCGGGGTCGTTCACGACGAGCGTGTCGGGCGTGATCAGTTCGAGCAGGTGAGCGGCCGTGATGTAGCCCATGTGGAAGGGCGGGTCCTGGCGCATGAGGACGACGTCTGCGTCCTTGCGCAGGTCGATCAGCTTCGCGGCTTCGAAGGTCGCGTGCGGCGTCTGGCCGGGGAAGACCTTGGCGGGGCGGACGCGGGCGGAGACGACGCCTGAGTCATAAGCCATATCGCCGACGCCATAGACGACGACCGAATGGCCGCGGCGCTGGGCTTCCTCGATCATCATGAAGGAGGTGTCGCCGGCCGGGTTCACGGACTCCAGCGGGTCCATCTGGACGGCGATGCGAAGGGACATGGGGCAGGCTCCGACGGGGAGCCTCTTACCTAGGTTGCCCGGCGCTCTCGCGCAATCTGGCGCCGATTACCGCCGTTAGCGGGGCGGCGGCAGGGGTGAGGATTGCAGCAGGCTGATGCTGTTGTTGCTCGAGCCCGGGGGCGGCGTGGCGCCGGGGGCGTAGGGGTCGGTGTACTGGCCGCGCGTGGTTGGCTGGGTCGAGGGGCCGACGATGGGCGCGGGCGCGGAGGCCGGAGGCGCGATGCGAATAGCGCCAGCTGTGTCGTCAGCGGGGACAGGTTGTCCCTGCTGCTTCGACGGCGGGGCGGCAGCGACGCTGATGTCGGGCGGGGGCGAGCCGCGTTCGCGCATCTTCACATAGGAGACGACTTTCTGGACGCCGTTCACGAGGCTGGCGTGTTCGGCCGCCTTGCGCAGTTCTTCTTCCGAACGCGCGAGGCCCAGCAGATAGACGACGCCGGTGTGGACCTGGATGTTGAAGTTCGTGCCCTTGATGTCGTTGTCGGCGAGCAGGCGCAGGCGGACCTGCTCCGTGATCCAGGTATCGTTCAGGTCGCGGCCAAGATCCCAATTGTCGATCTGGAGTTCGTTGGCGACTTCGTCGATGGAGGCGACTTGCCAGGCTATGCGTTCGGCTTCCTTGCGGTCGGTGTCGGTGGGTACGCGGCCGGAGAGCAGCACGAACTTGTCGACCACGGCGACATCGACTTCGCCGAAGCGGCTGAAGCCGCCCGCGCCGAACAGGCGCGACTTGATCTCGGTAGCGGCGGACGAGTCGTCCAGCGATTCACCGAAAGTGCGATCGGAGAGGCAGCCGCCGAGAAGCGGGGCGGCCAGCAGAAGACAGGCGACAAGGCGTGCGGTCAT
>JAUYSA010000285.1 GCA_030696545.1 Hyphomonadaceae bacterium | reverse complement strand
CAAAGCGCGTGAGCCGGAACCCAGGGGCTGCGAGAACGGGGTGCCCAACCCCTGGCTTCCCGCTTTCGCAGGAATGACATCGTTGGGAAATGTGAAGTGGAAGGTCCTCCACTGCCGAAGGCGGGGGAGGTGGATTGTGCGCGTCAGCGCGCAAGACGGAGGGGGCAAGCCACAAGCCCGTCCGCGCAGGCTGGCGCGTCAGCCCCTCGCTCTCTAGTATCACCCCAACAATAACGCCCACGAGGAAACGTGATGCATAGCTTCGATGTCTGTGAGTGTGGCGCCCCGCTGCAGCGCATGGAGCGCGATACGCCGGAGCCCAAAGGCACAGACATTGTCCTCAAGGTTCTGGCGGCGGGCGTCTGCCATTCCGATCTGCATATCTGGGATGGCTATTACGACATTGGCGGCGGCCAGAAGCTAAAGCTGCAGGATCGCGGCGTGAAACTGCCGTTGACGATGGGCCACGAGAATGTCGGCGAAGTGGTTGCCGTTGGTCCGGATGCAGAGGGCGTGAAAGTCGGCGACGTCCGCCTGATCCATCCGTGGATGGGCTGCGGCGAGTGCATCGTCTGCCAGCGCGGCGAGGAAAACCTCTGCACCAAGCCGTGCAGCGTTGGCATTCATCGCGGCGGCGGCTTCGCAACGCACGTGCTGGTTCCGCATCCGCGCTACCTGTTCGATATCGGCGGCATCGCGCCGGAGAAAGCCGCGCCGCTGGCCTGCTCGGGCGTGACAGCCTACAGCGCGCTTCGGAAAGTGTCGGACACGCTGGCGCAAGCGCCTGTGGTGATGATCGGCGCAGGCGGCGTCGGTCTGATGGCGCTGGCGCTGCACAAGAAGATGGGCGGGCATTCCGCCATCGTCGTCGACATTGACCCCGCCAAGCGCGAGGCGGCGAAGGCTGCTGGCGCATCGCTTGTGATCGATGGCGCCGCCAAGGATGCGGCTGACCAGATCCGCGCCGCGACGGGTGGCGGCGCATGGGCGGTGATCGATTTTGTCGGCGCTGGTCCCACGGTGAAGCTGGGGGTCGATACGGCCATCAAGGGCGGCAAGGTGATCGTGGTCGGCCTGTTCGGGGGCGAGGTGACGATCCCGACGCCATTCTTCCCGATGAAGGCGCTGACCGTGCAGGGCAGCTATGTCGGCAGCCTCGTCGAGATCGCGGAACTGCTGGATCTGGTGAAGCGCACCGGCGCGCCGGACGTGCCGATCGCGACCCGGCCGCTGGAGCAGGTGAACGCCGCGCTCAACGATCTGCGCGATGGTCGCGTCATCGGCCGCGTGGTGATGATGCCGGCGGGCTGATCATGGTGACTGTCCTTGAGGAGTTCCGGCTTCAGTCGCGCTTCTGCGGGGAATTTGGGTCGCCCTTTACCGGGCAGCTGCTGGCCCGCTGCGCTGATGACATCGCCGCAGGCGGGATCGTCGCGAAGTTGACAGATGGTTGGCCGGGCCATCCCCGAGCCGATGCCGTCTCCCTACGCGTTGCGGGAGCGCTACACGCCGCCGCGCTGACGGGTCGCGATCCCGCGCTGGCAGCGGAATATCCCGGCGCGCGGCCTGACTGGTCGATGGACCGGGTCTGGCCAATCGCCCGGAATTTCCTCGAACGCGAAGAGGCGCACGTTCGCGACTTCATGAAGTCGCCCCCGCAGACTAACGAAACGGCTCGGGCGACCGGGCTGGCCTGCGGCTTCCTCTGGCTGGCCGAGCGATCACCACAGCCTTTCCACATGCTGGAACTTGGGGCGAGCGCGGGGCTCAATCTCAACTGGGACAGGTTCGCATTCGCCCATCCGCCATGGGGCCGGGCCGGTTTAGCGGGTCCAGCAATCCCGACGCTGGTTGAGGGCGCGGCGCCAGACTGGCGGAATCTTGAGATTGCCTCCCGCGCCGCCTGCGACCAGAACCCGCTCGACCCGGCCAATCCCGACGACCGGCTCAGGCTGCGCGCCTATATCTGGGCCGACCAGACCGCGCGGATGGAACGCCTGAATGCGGCCCTCGATCTGGCGCGGATGACCGGCCTGATGCCAGAAAAAGCCGATGCGGCCGAATGGGTTCGCGCACGGCTGGCGGGAGACCTCCCTGCCGGGACGACCATCATCTACCATTCGGTATTCCTCCAATATCCGCCCGCACCCATACGCGACGCGATTCGGGACGGGATCGAAACGGCCGGCTCCCGGACCACCCCGGAGCGGCGGCTGGCCTGGGTCCGGTTCGAGCCGGAAAGCGTGATCGGCGGCGAGCGCGGCTCAGGCAGCTATGTGCTCAACGTGGTTAGCTGGGAAAATGGCCACCGCACCGAGGCCACCCTGGCGGAGGTGGACCCCCACGGCCGGTCGATGGTCTGGCGCGCCTAGATCCGGAATTCGCCACACGCCGGAATTCCCGGCGCCGCAGCCTTTATGTGGAGCACTCGGGGCCGAGCTGTGGAAAGCTTTCTCCGCATGCGGGAGTCGACTCGTCAGCGGGCTCGTGCTCACCATATTGGCGTCATGGCTCAGAATGAACCTCTCGAGATGACCCTGAAACAGCTCCGCGAGCGGCGCGAGCGTATTGCCACCGAGCTGGCCTCGCTGGAGCCGGTTTCCCCGGCCGAAGGCGGGCTTACCGCACGCGAACTCGTGGTCTGGCGCACGCGACTGGCCGAGCTCGAAAGCCGGATTGCCCGGCATCAGGGACAGGGCGCGTAAAACCGCTCAACCGGCCTGCGTCACCGCAGCGACCGTTTCCGTTCGCGCCAATCTCCGCAGGGCCTGAGGCGGCTGCCCGAACGCCCGGACAAACGCCCGCCGCATCCGCTCCGGGTCTCCAAAGCCGACGTCCTGAGCAATAACGTCAATTGAGTCAGTAGAGTGCTCGACGCGCTCGCGCGCGCTCTCAAGCCGCAGACGTTCAACCGCCTTGGCGGGCGTCACGCCGGTTTCTGCCGTGAAGGCGCGAGCAAAATTGCGCGGGCTCATGTTGGATTGCGCCGCCAGCGTCTCCACCGTCAGCGGATCTTCCAGCCGTTCTCGCATCCAGCCAAGCAGGGGCGTGAACCGCCCTTCGGTCCGCTCGATATCCAGAAGCGCGGAGAACTGCGACTGCCCGCCGGGACGGCGATGATAGACCACCAGTTCCTGCGCCGTCCGGCGGGCGACCTCCTCGCCCAGATCGTCAGCGATCAGGGCAAGGGCCAGGTCGATACCGGCGGTAATCCCGGCTGACGTCCACACCTTGCCGTCGCGGGTATAGATGCAATCCGGCTCCAGCTTCACGTCCGGATAGCGCTGCTGGAAATCAGGCGTTCGCCCCCAGTGGGTGGTGGCGCGCTTGCCGTCCAGAACTCCCGTTTGCGCAAGAATGTATGCGCCCGAACAGACCGAGCAGACGCGGCGGGACGTCTTCATGGCGGCCCGGATAAGCGCCTGCACACGCGGATCAATCATCGCTGCGCGCGTGCCCCATCCGCCGGCGATCACCAGCGTGTCGAACTTTGGCTGCCGAGGGATTGGCCCCGCCATCATCACTGCGCCGGATGAAGAGCGAACCGGCCCGGGCGTTGGCGCGATGATCGAGAGTTCATAGGGCGGCGGTTTCATGCCGCGCATCGGCATCTCGAACGCACCGATGGGACCGGCTGCGTCCAGGATCTGGAAATCGTCGAATATCAGCACGCCGATGGTGCGGGGCTTCAGCTGGCGGGTCACTTTCAGGCCTTTGGCAGAAAAAGCGGGAACATTGTCATTTCGGCCAGACGCTAGATCAGCGATGTTGTCTGCGTCAAGACGAGGTTTCCTCCCCATGCCGCCAGCAGCCGACACGAAGTTTCGCATCCTCTTCGCGATCTATCCGGGCATGACGCATCTCGACTTTACCGGACCGCATCAGTTTCTCAGCCGTCTGCCGGGATCGGAAACGGTCGTCGCCAGCCCGGCTGGCGGAAACGTCGATGCGGACGGACTGACATTCGGCAACACGGTGAGGATCGCAGACGTCAGAAACTGCGACCTCATCTGTGTTCCCGGAGGTATCAATGCAACTAAAGTGGCGCAGGATCAGGCCTTCACCGCAGAGATCAGACGGCTGGCGCTCGACGCGAAATATGTGACGTCCGTTTGCACCGGGTCGCTGATCCTCGGAGCGGCCGGCCTGCTGAAGGGGAAGCGCGCGGCGTGTCACTGGGCCTACGCCGAACTGCTGCCGGTGTTCGGCGCGATCCACGATCCTGCGCGTGTGGTGCGTGATGGCAATATCATCACGGGCGGTGGCGTGACGGCTGGGATCGATTTTGCTCTCACAGTATTGGCGGAGATCGGCGGCGATGATCTGGCCCAGACAATCCAGCTTGGACTGGAATATGCTCCAGCGCCGCCTTTCGACAGTGGACGCCCGGAGCTTGCGCCGCCGCATATCCGCGAGCGCTACGAAATCATACGTCAGAAACTCATGCCCGTCCGCCGCGAGGAGGCCGTGGAGGCCGCTTCATTGATGCAGGCTACTGGGCGCGGGTGATCCGGCCACGGATCGTGTTGTCCAGTGGCGAATGCATTTTCAGCCAAGCCTCAAGCGATGCGATATCTGTTCCGATGGTGACGGCGTCCGTTCCATTTTCGAAGGCGGTGAAGCCGTCGCCGCCGCCCGCCATGAAATTGTTGGTCACGACGCGATAGCTCTGGTCCGCAACGATCGGCTGGCCATTGAGCTTCACCGAGCCTGCCACCACTTCGATCGGTTTTCCTGCAGGCTGGCGCCATGTGAACGCGAAGCCTTCGGATACCTGCAGGATATTGTTGCCGCTGGCCTGGTACTGTTGCTTCAGCAGCGTCATAATATCGGCGCCGGTCAGGGTAAGAACGACCAGATCGTTGCCGAAGGGCTGGACGGCGAAGATATCGCTGTAGGTTACTTTCCCATCCCGGAACGGCAGATCCGTGCGGATGCCGCCTGGGTTCATAAAGCCGATATCGGCCTTGCCGGTTTCCCTGCGCCCGGCATCAAGTATGGCGTCAGCGATGATATCGCCCAGCGCGCTCTCGCCGTGGTTGT
Organism: Hyphomonadaceae bacterium; assembly: GCA_030696545.1. GTDB lineage: Bacteria > Pseudomonadota > Alphaproteobacteria > Caulobacterales > Hyphomonadaceae > UBA7672. The sequence goes on along the minus strand of JAUYSA010000285.1, from coordinate 1,082 downwards.
TGCTTGCCCGCGTGACGGTAGCGGTGATCTGCCCAACCGCGCGATTCATCAGAGGCTCGGCCTGCTTCTTGTAGGCGCTGATGAGCGTGATCTGTGCGGGGTCTTCTGCGAAGTCGCTCTCGGCGATGACGATGTCGCGCGCCTTCGACCCAATCACGTCGCCGCTCTTCGGATCGAGCAGGATCGAGATGTCCGTAACGCGCGTGCCGTAGGCTCCCGCGCTGGTTACGAGGCGGCCATCGAGCGTGCAGATGTAGATGCCGTTGGTGTGGCCGGTGATGACGACATCAACCGCCCTGTCGAATTTCGGGACGATGTCCGCGATCGTGCCGGAGAGGCCATGGCAATCGTCGAGGCCGCCCGTGGTGTAGCCGCCCTCGTGGATCAGCACGACGATGGCTTCGATGCCTTGCGATCTCAGTTTCGGAACAAGCGCGTTCACAGTTTCAGCTTCGTCCTTGAACGTGATCCCGGCGCGGGCCGCCGGCGTGATGACGTCGGGCGTGCCCTCAAGCGTGAGGCCGATAAAGCCGACCTTCACGCCGCCAAACTCGCGGACTGCATAGGGTGGAAACAGCGTGTCGCCATTGTCCAGATAGGTCGAGGCGGCGAGATACTGGAAGCCGGCGCCCTTGAACGGCGCCGGGCCTTTGCAACCATCGACAGGGTGGCAACCGCCATCCTGCATTCTGCGCAATTCCTTCCAGCCTTCGTCAAACTCGTGATTGCCCACCGAGGTCAGGGCAAGGCCCATCTGAGTCATCGACTCGATGGTAGGCTCGTCGTGGAACAGGCTCGACAGCAGCGGTGAAGCGCCGATCAGGTCGCCAGCCGCGACCATGATCGTATTCGACGGATTGCGCGCTGCCAGCCTGGCGACAGCAGTTGCAAGACGCGGCGCGCCGCCTGCGGGGATTGTTCCCCATTCGCGCGGCGTTGCCGGGTTGAATACCTTGCCGCCACTCGAGGGAGGCTCGAGGTTGCCGTGGAAATCATTGATCGCGAGAATGCTCACCTCGACCGGAGCGTATCCGGTCGACACTGCTTTCGGCTGCACCGAACTGGCGCAGCTTGCGAGAGCT
>JAUYSA010000274.1 GCA_030696545.1 Hyphomonadaceae bacterium | reverse complement strand
CGACGCCAAGCTCTACGAGATCGGGGCAGGGACGAGCGAGATCCGCCGCTGGTTGATTGGTCGGGAGCTGTTTGCGGAGTCGACTTGAGCCTCAGCACAATCGATGGGTTACTCCACCGTCTTTCGGAAGAGATCGGCCGTGAGTTTTTGATTGGAGATCTCGCGTTGTTGCGGGATGGACGATCCGAACGGGACGTTGATCTTGAAAATGCGCATATCGCTGTCGTCTCTTACTTTGGCGCTCTGGCGAGAATTTCGAGCACACTGGACGACATCGGAAAGCTACCGCGATTTGGGCGCCGATACGTATGGGATCCGAGAATTCTCAAACGGTCTGATCACATTCGCTTTGTCTGGATGACGTTTCTTCATCTGGTTTATGTGTATCACGAGCGTGTTCGCTTGTTCCTCCGGCGGATTGACGAGGCTTCCAAGTACGTTGCTTTGAGTCATGTCGTCGATTTCGGCGCGGAGATGGGCGCGTTGAGAAAGGTGATCGGTGACTACGTCAGAGAACGAGGAGAAGCTACGCACGAGTGGTCCACAGAGCGCCGCGAAGCGAATGTTTTGGAAATGGTCGAAATGCTCGCGATCGATGGCGATCCCAAATGGGATGTTGTGGGGCATTATAGAGAGACGCGTGAAACTATGCTTGGTCTGATCGAGCGCGATCATCGAGAAGCAAGTCGACACTTTGACAGTCTTGTCGCGCGTCATGACCCGGCACTGCGACAACTGGTCGAGCAGTTCATCGAATTGCGCGAGCTGGCTATTAAAGACGGTATCGCCGTACAAACGTCACATCCAGCTCATGCCGACATGCTTGACGGTAGAAGTTTTTTCCGCGACAGGTATGGGAGGAAGTCTTGAGGGTATTTGCACTCGCTATAGCTACGGTTCTACTTACGTCTTCGGGATTTGCCCAAACCCCACAACCCGCCGCCGATCCCGGCGCCCCGCTCAGCGGCTATCCACGCAAAGCCCTCGGCCTCCCCACAGCCGCCGAACTCAAAACCGCCACCTATGTCCGCGACGTGGTCTATGGCCATCGCGACGGCATGGCGCTCACCTATGACGTCTTCAAGCCGCAGAAAGCCAACGGCGCGCTCGTCGTGAACATGGTCTCCGCTGGCTGGAACTCCACATGGGGTCCGCCGGAGGAACGTCAGGCGCGCTATCAGTGGCTCATCGACAAGGGCTTCACGGTCGTCGCGCTCTATCACTCGTCCGCGCCGCGCTTCCAGATTCCGGATGCGGTGAAAGATGTCCGCCTCGGCCTGCGCCACATCAAGTTGCACGCGAAGGATTACGGCGCCGACCCCGCGCGCATCGGCGTCTGGGGCGCCAGCGCTGGCGGCCACCTCTCGCTGGTCGCCGGCACAATGGCCGATGATGGCGACCCAGCCGCAACCAATCCGCTGGAGCGTGCAGACAATCGCGTCAAAGCAATCGTCGCCTACTTCCCGCCCACCGATCTCGACGTGCTTCTCGGCGCCCGCCCCAAGGCCGGCGTCATAGACTTCGACGACAGCCTCCGCAAAACCATCTCACCCATCCACTTCGTCGATGCGAAGGACTCGCCAGCGCTGATCATCTCGGGCGGCGCGGACAAGGGCGTGCCCGTCTCGCAATCCGAAACGATGAAGGCCGCGCTCGACAAGGCGGGCGTCAAGAACGAGCTGAAGATCTTCCCGGAGGCCGGCCACGATTTCTACGTCCTGGCCGATCCCGTGCGCACAGACGCCATCGCCAACGAGGCGATGAACATGATGGTCGCCTGGTTCGAGCAGCAGCTTAAATAGCGCCGACGGCGCAACTTTCTCGCAAGAAAAAACCAGCCGGCGTGTCGAAATGCCGGGGGCCCGGGGCTCATTGGCAAGGACGCCGCCGTTTCGCGTCCGCCATTGGAGCCAGGACACGACCTCACGAAACCTTGCAGCGGCGATCATCGCGCCGCTCGCGCTGCTTGCGGCGCCTGCCGCCAACGCCGGTGAATTCACGATCTTCATCTACGAGACCCAGGCCGACATCGACCTGAGAAAAGGCAGTTCGCCTGAAACGCAGGCCTATTGGTCCGCCTATGGCGAGTTCGCGGCGCAGATTGGTGCGGCAGGCGCCATGCGCGGCGGCGCTCCCCTAACGGACCCGGCAGCCGCGCGCACGCTCTCCGCTGGCAAGAAGACAGTCGGCGCCTATGCGAAAGAAGCCCTGTTGCTTGGAGGGTATTTCCAGATCGAAGCGCCATCTCTGGAGGATGCTTTGCGGTTGGCCAGCAAGGCGCCGGCTCTTGCGCGTGGCGGAGCCATCGAAGTCCGCGAAAACTATCCCGCGCCTCCGATGACGGTTCGCTGATTATCGCTCACACTCAGGAAGGAGATGACCATGCAATTCATGTTGATGTTTTCTGAAGGTCAGGCGCAGTTCGACATGCGCAATGATCCCTCGCACGCGCCCGGCTATTGGGGCGCCTGGAACGCGTACATCGGTGCAATGACACAGGCCGGAATCATTGTGAATGGTGACGGCCTTCAGGGCCCGCACACAGCGGTGACGGTACGCCTGCGCGATGGCGTGCGACACGTGCAGGACGGACCTTTCGCTGACACCAAGGAACAGCTGGGCGGATACTTCGTGATCGAAGTGGCTGATCTGGATGCAGCGCTGGAATGGGCTGCGCGAAGCCCGTCTGCGTCTTATGGCTCCGTCGAAGTGCGACCAGTCCTGCCGCCGCCATCCGGCGGAGGCGTCTGATGGATGGCGCGCGCAGTGCGATCGAAACCGCTGCGCGCGCGTCCTACGGGCGGCTTATCGCCTATCTCAGTGTTCGTTCGCGAGATGTCGCCATCGCCGAGGATGCGCTCTCGGAAGCCTTCGCTGCCGCCCTGCGCACCTGGCCTGAAACCGGCGTGCCCGAAACGCCAGAGGCGTGGTTGCTGACAGCGGCGCGGCGGGTTGTCGGGCACGATACGCGCCACCAGCGGGTAAGGCACGCCGCATTGCCGGCGATCGAGCTGGCATACGAGGAAGCGATGACTCGCACCTCGCCTGAATTTCCGGACGACAGGTTACGGCTGATGTTCGTGTGCTCACATCCAGAGATCGATGCAGGCGCCCGCGCGCCGCTGATGCTGCAGACGGTGCTTGGGCTTGATGCAGCGCGTATCGCAGCAGCCTTCCTTACGTCGCCATCCGCCATGAGCCAGCGCCTGGTGCGCGCGAAGACGCGGATAAGGGAGTCCGGAATCGCGTTCGAAACGCCCGCAGGCAACGTCTTGACCGAACGTATCGCGGACGTGCTGTCGGCGATCTATGCTGCTTATGGCGTCGGCTGGGATGCGATCTCCGGGGCAGACAGCGGCGTGCGTGGCCTTGCTTCGGAAGCCATGTTCCTGGCCCGGCTGACCGCGCACCTCATGCCTGAACAGCCCGAGGCTAAGGGATTGCTCGCGCTGTTGCTATACTGCGAGGCGCGCACGGCGGCCCGGCGCGATGCATCGGGCGTCCTCATTCCGCTGACGGCGCAGGACTACAGGTTATGGTCGCGCGACATGATTATCGAGGCCGAAGGATTGCTGACCGCCGCGTCGCGCTTTGGCGTGTTCGGCCGTTTCCAGACGGAGGCGGCGATACAATCAGTCCACGTGCAGCGGGCCGTAACCGGAATCACGCAGGTGCGGGCGCTTGTGCATTTGTATGATTTTCTGTGCAGCGAGCATCCATCGCTCGGCGCAATGGTAAGCCGCGCCGTTGTACATGCAGATGATGGTCGCCCGCAGGAAGCGCTTGTCATGCTGGATGAGTTGCCGCCGCAGGCTGTGCGGACTTACCAGCCATGGTGGTGCGCGCGGGCGCACATTCTGGAGCATCTTGGCCGCGCTGATGAGGCGCGTGCATCACTTGTTTCAGCGATCGGCCTGACCGAGGAGCCGGGACAGCGTATCTTTCTCTCCCGCAAGCTCGACGCAATCAGCGGAGTTTGAGCTCCGCCAGCGCAATCCCGCTCTCTCCGGCCACGGCATAGAGCATGTAGATGCGCCCACCTTCCTCATAGATCGCCGGATCACGCAGCTGGTTCACGCGCCCCGGCGGGAAGCTCCGCGCTGATCTGGCAAGCGGCAGGTTGCCGCCTTCCCAATCCCGCTCAGGTCGCAGCAGTTCAACCGGCGCGCTTTCCTTCCACGTCTCCCACGGCCCGGAAATATCGATCGTGCTCATCATGATCCGCTCGGGCGGATCTGTCGCCACCTGCGTCCACACGACGTACAGCGTGTTCCCGCGCTGGAAGACAGCCGAGTGTCGCATGTCTGGATTGAACAGCGTAGGCCCGGTCTGGAATCCCGACAGCGCATCCGCTGATCGATACAGCACGCCCGGCATCGCCAGCGCATACGTCATCCCGTCGTGCGGAAACGCACGCCAGTAAGTCCGTCCAAGGATCTCCTTGCCGGACGTGAAGTTTATGCCGTCCTTGGACGTCGCCACGCGCGTCACCTGCTGCGCAAAGCTTTCAAGCCCGTGATAATACATCACGATGCGCTTGTTCTTCTCGTCGATATGCACGTCTGGCGAGGCGACATGCGGCGTCGTCATCTCCTTCGCCAGATCGGGAAACTGCTCGATATCGAGCCCGGCCGCCTTCGCCCGCACGCGATAGTCCGCCATCTGCTGGTCGGTGAATGTCGGTGGCTCATGCGGGAAGGGCGTGTCGGTGATGTTCAGCGCACCAGGCCGATGGATTTTCCACGGCCCCTCGATCCGATCCGCGTAAGCGAGCCGGATGTACGCGCCCTTGTGATCGGCGAAATACAGGTAGTACCGGCCCAGCCGGTTCGGCGCCCAGTCCGGCACGCGGATCAGCGAGGGACCCTGAATGTTGTGCCCGATCGTCGGATCGGTCTCCGGCGAGATGATCGGTCCATCGCCAATCCGCACCGCGACATACCCGGCCGGCGCCTCAAGCGAAGCCACAGGTGCAGCTGTCTGCGTCCCGCACGCACAAAGCATGCAGGCCGCCAGGAGAGCCAGTGCGGATCGGCCTGATCCTGACATGCCAAGCATCGTGGACCTCCGGAATTACTCCCGGAGGACAATGGCTCCCTGCGCCCCTGCTGTCAGCAGAGGCCAGCCATTCAAAATGCAGAGGCGTCCGTCAGTTCGACGCGATGACAGCCGGCATAGGCTGCATATCGACGAACAGGTCATCCGGGCCTGAAAAGGCGAGAGCTGACATTCCGACGGCGAGGGCGGCGAAAGCCGCAACGATGAAGCGCTTGGCGAGCATGGGAGAGCCCGTTCTCTTTTTTCTGTTCCTGGCCGGGCTTCATGGCCCGGTCTTCTGATGCGCGAGAGATGGAGACGGATCGGGGCTCAAAAAAGGCGCCTGCAAAACTTTTTTAACCCGAAAATATTGATAAATCGTAAGCGCTTAGCGATGTGTGTCGCAGGCGCCACGGTTTTTTTGCCTTCCTACCCCGTCATTTCGCTCTAGCCGTCACCACCCAGATCCTGCCGGGCAGGGCGACGCTGCCGTCCGCCGCCGCCAGAGGCGCGAGCGCACCCTCAATCGCGTCGATAATTGCCGGCAGCTTGTCCTTGCCTGCCTCACGCGCCAGCCGCGACGCTGGCCCCAGCTTTATGCATCCCTGCGCCGCCGACCGCGCCGACGCCCCGAGAAACATCGGCGCCTCGAAGCTCTCGGCCTTCACGCCGCCAAACCCCGCCCCCTCCAATATCCCGGCCACCCGCGCTGCATCGGCAAACGCAAACGGCCCCGGCGCATGCGGGTCCGGCGGCGGCAGGTTCAGCCCCGACGCCTCCCGCGCCGCCAACAGAGGGACCATCGCCCACGGATTGTCCTTGGCCGCCTGCCAGCAGGCGAACGCCACGCGACCGCCCGGCTTCATCGCCTGCCGCATATGCCCGAACGCCCCCGCCGGATCGTCGAAAAACATCACGCCAAACCGCGAATAGAGCAGGTCGAACGGTCCCAAACCTTCAGATTCGGTCAGCTCAACCCGCGAGGCATCCCCCTCAACGAACGCGACGTTCCCCAGCCCCTCCGCCCTCCGCCGCGCCACCGCCAGCATGGGCGCCGACACATCCAGCCCCACCACGCTTCCGTCCGCGCCAATCATCCCTGCCAGCGCCAGCGAGGTATCGCCACACCCGCACCCCACATCCAGCACCCGCTCGCCCGGCCGCGCTTCCGCCGCCCGCAGAGCCGCCTCGCCGAACGCCTTTATCAGCCGGTCGTTCTTCTCCTGCTCGGCAGCCCAGTGCTCGCCGACCGTCCCGTTCCAGTCTTCGATCTGCTTCGCGTTGGCTTCAGCCATGAGGTTCTCCCGCATCTGCGCCAGACTAACCCCAGTTGCGCCTGCCAATAAACCATATCGCCCTGTTGGCGGGGCCAGTTCCCAAGGCTATAGGGGCGCTCCGAGCCCGATTCACAGGGCGCAAACGCACCCCAGACCAGACTTCAGGAACACGACATGGCCGTCCAACGCACCTTCTCCATCATCAAACCGGACGCCACGAAGCGTAACCTCACCGGCGCGATCAACGCCGTGTTCGAGAAAGCCGGCCTCCGCATCGTCGCCCAGAAGCGCGTCCGCCTCACGCGCGCCCAGGCCGAAGGCTTCTACGGCGAGCACAAGGCCCGTGGCTTCTTCGGCGAGCTGGTCGACTTCATGACCTCGGGCCCGGTCGTCGTTCAGGTCCTCGAAGGCGAGAACGCCGTCGCCGCCCACCGCGAAGTCATGGGCGCGACCGACCCGTCGAAAGCCGCTGACGGCACCGTCCGCAAGCTCTTCGCCCAGTCGATCGGCGAGAACTCGGTCCACGGCTCAGATAGCGAAGCCGCCGCCGAGCGCGAGATCGCCTTCTTCTTCCGCCTCGACGAAATCGTAGGCTGATCCCATCACCCACAGCTTCCGCCCCGCGCAGCCTTCCGAGCGCAAAGCGCTGGAGGAGCTGCAGCGTCGCGCGTCGCAGAAATGGGACCCTGATCGGCCCGAGCAGATGCAGCACCCCGAGGCGCTGGAGCTGCCGGCCGATCACATAGCCGCCGGCCTTGTCATCGTGTTCGAACACTGGGGCGCGCCGGCGGGCTTCGTCGTCGTCGTCCCGCGTGACGACGGCAACGCCGACCTCGACGGCCCCTTCGTCGAACCCGATCTCTGGCGCGGCGGCATCGGCCGCAAGCTGGTTGAGGAAGCCGCACAGTTCGCGATCGCGATCGAAGCCGGCCTCCTCATCGCCACCGCCTCCCCACGCGCCGAACCGTTCTACGCCAAGTGCGGCTTCAAACCGTCCAGCGTCCGCTCGACGCCGCATGGCCCCGTCTCGGTGATGCAGCGCAGTCTCGTTTTCTGAGCTACACCCTCGTCATCACAACGAGGATTCGCTCATGCGCGCTCTGCTTCTGATTGCTGTCTCATCGCTTGGCCTGATCGCCTGCAGCGAACAGAAGCCCGCCGAGCCCGCCCCCACGCCCGCCGCCGAAGCGCCCGCTCCTGAAGCAGCGCTCGCCCCCGAAGTTGTCAACATCCCGCCCGCAGAAGTCGCCACCAAGCTTCAGGGCAAATGGCAGTCGACCGAGGACGCCGCCTCGATCATCACCGTCACGGCCGATACCTGGGCCAACACCTATACGGGCGATGATAGCGTGAACGACGTCGCCAAATGGCGCGCTTTCCCGGGAACAGAAAAGCCGCCCGGCTCGGAAGACCTCACCTTCACGCCCACCTCCACCTACATCGAGGTGAAATCCGGCGAGAACACCTTCTTCTACGAACTCGGCACGATCGAAGCCGACGCCTTCGATTTCTTCTACGTCTCGCGCGGCAACCGTCTCAGCTACAAGCGCATCGCCTGATCCAGCCGCCGCTGCGTCAACAACATCGCATGCGATATAATTATTGCGCATGCGATGTATCTGACCTAGTCATGCGCGATGACTGCACCGAACCGCCGCATGCTCTGGCTTCTCGCGCGCGCCCAGCGCCGCGTGGCTTCGGCGTCTGACGAGAATCTCGCCGATCTCGAACTTACATCCACGCAAGCCGGCGCTCTGTTCTGCTTCAAGGACGAGGGCCTGCTCATCGGCGAGCTGGCCGCCGCACTCGATCTCGCCCAGTCCGCCGCGTCAGGTCTTGCCGCTCGCCTGGAAGCCGCCGGCCTCGTCACGCGTGGGGAAGAGAAGGGCGATGGCCGCGCCGCGCGCCTCCGCCTCACCGCCGCCGGCAAGCGCAAACGCGACGAAGCCGCCCGCCGCGCCATCTCCGCCAACGCAGACCTGCTGCGTGGTTTCACAGATCGCGAGGCCGACATCGTCGTTCGCTGGCTCAGCCACGCCGCCGAAATCGCCACGCCAGCCAAACGTTCCAGACAGAGAGAAAAGACATGACCGACCCCATGCAAACAGAATTGGTCAAGATCAGCGAAGCCAATGGCGTGATGGAAATCATCTGGAACCGTCCGGACAAGAAGAACGCCCTCTCCAACGCGATGTACCGCGCCGCCACCGTAGCGCTCGCCCGTGCGGTAGAAGACAAGTCCATCCGCGTCGTCCTGCTCGCCTCTGAAGGCGACAGCTTCACCAGCGGCAACGACCTCGCCGATTTCGCCGCAGCCTCCATGGGCGGCGAAGCGCCCGCCGCGCACGGCTTCATCGAAGCCATCATCCAGTTTCCGAAGCCCATCGTCGCCGCCGTTCCCGGCCTCGCCGTCGGCGTCGGCACGACGATGCTGCTCCACTGCGATCTCGTCTTCGTCGCCAATGACGCAAAGCTCACCACGCCCTTTGTCAACCTCGCGCTCGTTCCCGAAGCGGCGTCGTCCATGCTGATGCCCGCCCGTATCGGCCACGCGCGCAGCTTCGCCATGTTCGCGCTCGGCGACGGCTTCACGGGCGAACAGGCCGCCCAACTCGGCCTCGCCAACGCCGCCCTCCCGAAAGACCAGGTCATCCCCGCCGCCCGCGAAGCCGCAAAGAAGCTCGCGCTCCGTCCGATCGGCGCCGTCATGGCCGCCAAGAAACTCATGCGCGACGGCGAGAAAATCCTCGCCCAGTCCCGCACCGAAAGCGCCATTTTCGGCGAACGCCTCCGCAGCGCCGAAGCCATGGAAGCCTTCACCGCCTTCCGCGAAAAACGCGCGCCGGATTTCTCGAAGCTCTGATCCGGAAGCGCAATACTGCCCCATCCCCATCCCCCTCCGTCTCGCCGCTTCGCCGCGATCCACCTCCCCCTGCTACGCATGTGGAGGCAAACCACGGTTCTCTTGCCTCCCTCAGTCCAAAGGACTGGGGGAGGTGGATCGCCGCGAAGCGGCGAGACGGAGGGGGCTAACGCCCACCGGCTCCGACTAGCCCTCATCCTGAGGGATCGCGAAGCGATCGTCTCGAAGGACGAGGGCGTGCTCACTGACATCGAGTTTGGGGGATAGAGCGATATCGAATTCGTAGGACAGCCGAAATTCTTCGCCCATGAATCCAATCACCTAACCCCAAAAGATGGGGGATAGCGCCTCCCAGATTCCACCAGCCCAGATCTGAGCGTCATCCTCCCACCCATGACCGAGCTGTTCCTCGTTCTCTTGCGCATCCTGTTCCCGCTCGACCCCGTCGCGCGGCTGCGCGAAGTCACGCGCGAATAC
>JAUYSA010000250.1 GCA_030696545.1 Hyphomonadaceae bacterium | reverse complement strand
ATAGGCGTAGGGTTCACCCATGTCGCCGAAGCGATCTCACGCGCCAGCTGTTCGTCGACAACCAGCCGCTCTCCCGTTTCCGCCGAAACGAGAAATGTGCCGATCTCGGCCCGGATCTCATAGACCGGCACACCCGCCAGCGCCCTCAGCGTAACCTCAAACGGGCGATCTTCGGCGACGGCCTTTAGCGCATCCGCCGATGTGAATTTTACCCGCGCCATATCGACGGGTGCGGCATGGCCAGCGGGATGGACCAGATTGTCCGCCCGGACATCCGTGATGTGAACCGCTACGAAGAATAGCCCCGTCGCCGTCCAGACCATCAGCTGCGCGAACACGATCAGACCGAGCCATCTGTGGATCTGGGCGATGCTGCGGGCTACGCGGGGGGAGATCATGTCAGGCGATTACGCCGCCATGCTCCCCGCCGCAAGCCGCGCCTAGTTGCCGGCCCCGGACTTCAGGCTCATCGAGTACGGAATGTAGATTTCGAGGTCGAGCGGGCCGACCGGGCGGGTCTGGGCGCGCTGTTCCATTCCGGTGAGCGACACCTGCACGGGGGCGTTGGCGCCGCCAAACGACGCCTGCATCAGACGCACATCGTCCGAGATAGCCTTGATCAGCGTGTCGCGGTGCTTCTTCGGCTCAGCTACGCCGAGAAACTGGCTGTCACCGATGACTGCCTCGACGCGGCCGGTCAGCGGGGCGTCCTTCACAAATTTCTCCGCGCGGGCGCGCACCTGGTCGAAGGTTTCCTTCTCCTTCACGTTGACCTTGAGCACGACATCGATTGCCGAGCGGTCATCGCCCTGTTCCTGGATCACTTCCTTGATGGCGGCCGTTTCGACGGCGGCCGAGAAGCCGGGCTGCCCGATCTCGATGCTCATCCCTTCGGCGCGGGCGGCGCGATCCGTCACGGTCTTGAACACGGTTGCAAGTTCAGCCTCGCGTGCGTCCGAAGACCTGGTGGCCGTTTCATAGCGCACGCTGAACAGCACGAAATCGGCGCGAACAATGATCGAGACCTGCGGTATTGCGGCCTGCTGACGGCTCACATAGTTGCTCTGCGCCACGATCTGGTCGCCGCGCACGATCTGCGCATTGGCGGCGGGCGCCGCAATGGCGATGGCTGCCGCAGCGGCCAGCAGCATGCTTTTGATTTTCAGGCTCATCTTGCGTCCCTCCAAAAGCGCCCTCCCCGGGCGCACACAGCGATTGACGCCGCAATCACGGCAAAGGCACGGCATCCGGCAATCTAAGTGCAGTATGGCACAAAACAAAACGGCGGCGCATTGCTGCGCCGCCGTCATGATTTTCAGCTTCCGGCGTCGACTACGAGCGAACGCCTTCAGTCTTGCGCTCCGCTTCGACTTTCGAGGAGTACTCGTTGTCACGGTACTTCTTGAACTCGTTGCGGGCGATGGCGCGGTTGTGGACTTCATCCGGGCCGTCCGCGAGACGCATGGTGCGCATCGAAGCGTACTGCTTGGCAAGACCGAAATCGGTCGTCACGCCGGCAGCGCCGTGAGCCTGGATCGCGTCGTCGATGATCCGCAGCGCGGCGAGAGGGCCGGCGACCTTGATCATGGCGATCTCGTTCTGAGCACCCTTGTTGCCGACCTTGTCCATCATGTCCGCGGCCTTGAGGCAGAGAAGGCGCGTCATTTCGATGTCCATGCGGGCGCGAGCGATGCGTTCTTCCCAGACCGAATGCTCTGCGATCTTCTTGCCGAACACGGTGCGTGACAGAAGGCGCTTGCACATTTTCTCCAGCGCAACTTCGGCCGAGCCGATGGTGCGCATGCAGTGGTGGATGCGGCCCGGCCCAAGACGGCCTTGGGCGATTTCGAAGCCGCGGCCTTCGCCGAGCAGCATGTTGGTCGCTGGCACGCGGACGTTCTCAAGCCGCACCTCAGCATGGCCGTGCGGCGCATCGTCAAAGCCGAACACCGGCAGCATGCGGATCACTTTCACGCCCGGCGTGTCGAGCGGAACGAGGATCTGCGACTGCTGCTTGTGCCTCTCTGCGCTGGGGTCCGACTTGCCCATCACGATGGCGATCTTGCAGTGGCTGTCGCCAACGCCTGACGACCACCATTTGGTGCCGTTGATGACGTACTCGTCGCCATCACGCTCGATGCGGGTTTCGATGTTGGTGGCGTCGGACGAGCCAACTGCCGGCTCGGTCATGAGGAAGGCGGAGCGGATGTCGCCGTTCATCAGCGGACGCAGCCATTTTTCTTTCTGCGCATCGGTGCCGTAATAATGGAATACTTCCATGTTGCCGGTGTCCGGCGCGGAGCAGTTGAAGACTTCCGAGGCAAAGCTGACGCGGCCCATGATTTCCGCCAGCGGAGCGTATTCGAGGTTGGTGAGACCCGCGCCCTTCCACTCGCCTTTGTCATGCTCCTTGTGCGGAGGCATGAACATGTTCCAGAGGCCTTCCTTCTTGGCTAGCTCTTTCAGGTCGTGGACAATCTGAGGCGTGACCCAACGGTCGCCGGAAGCGTGCTGCTTCTCGAACGTTTCAACGTTCGGATAGACGTGCTTGTCCATGAATGCGGATACGCGAGCGATCCATTCTTTGGCTTTAGCGCTGTACTCAAAATTCATGGGGGCTCCATTTTTCCCGGCCGCGCGGTTCAATGCTGCGTCCCGAGATGCGGGCCCCTGCCCGTCGGGTACGCAGCCGCGCGGTGTTCACCTTGTGGTGCCCCGTGGGTATCGCCGCTCTTGAGGCAAGGCAATGGGCAGAAAGCCCAGTTTTCGTGCAGTGAGAGCTGTTTTTGAAAAGTCAGTATCTTCCAAGCGGGATGGCAGGCGCTTCACGTTCGGCCACAGCCGCAAGGTCTCGCCACCAGTAGCCGACGAGCGGCACGATCTGGCCGCCGACACTATCCATTTTCCGCCCTGCGTGTTCGCCTTTGAGAGCCTCGTAGAAGTCACGCGCTCCGCCATTATCGCGAAGCACCCAAAGGCCTCCCGAGAACATGCCCCGCCGGATGCAATGATCGGCAGCAACCTTCATCAGCGCCCTGCCGATGCCGCCACCGCGATTTTCCTTGAGGACATAGACCATGCTGATCTCAGCATCCCAGGGCGCGAACGCCTCGCGGGATGAGCCGACCATGACGAAGCCGACAATCTCGCGCGCGAAACTCGCGACGAAAACCTGTTCGTCGAGGTCTTCGGCGCGACGATCTAGATTGGTTCGCCACCGCGCCAGCAACCGGCGCTCGGAAAGCGCGTCGAGATAAGCGCTATCCAGCAGGCCCCGATAGGCCTCTTTCCACGTGCGCTCGTGAACACGTGCGATGCCCGCTGCATCAGTCCGGCGGGCCAGGCGAATGCTTATCATCCCACGACTCCTTCCGATTCATCGAGCTTGATGTGGGGAGGCGCTGTGCGCAAGGCCACCTTGTTCGACAGAACTGCTGAGCGGGGGTATGTGGCGGCACGGGCGGCAGTTCGTTCCCGTTTTGATTCGGTTCTGTCGGCCACGCTCCATGAATTCCGCCGTCGTCGGCATCATTCTTGTCGCAACGCTCGTAACCGCAGCCATCTCCGGCGTGTTCGGCATGGCGGGCGGGCTGATCCTGATGGGCGTGCTGGCGTCCTACGTGCCCGTTGCTACGGCCATGGTGTTGCATGGATTTATCCAGATCATCTCGAACTTCTCGCGCGCAGCTTTTCTGGCAAAGCACATCGCGTGGGCAATCATCGGCCGCTATGCGCTGGGAATAGGCGGATCGCTGATAATCCTGCTGATGATCACATGGCGGCCGGGCCAGACAATGGTTTTCATCCTGCTCGGGCTGACAGCCATGCTGGTGTGGCTTCCGAAAAACCTTTTCGAGATAAACGTCGAGAAGCGTTATCAGGCGGAAATCTGCGGCTTCCTCGTCCAGACCCTGAACACGCTTTCCGGTGTTGCAGGGCCGCTGCTCGATCTGTTCTTCGTCAAGACCGAACTGACGCGCCAGACCGTCGTGGCCACGAAGGCGGCGACGCAGGTAATGGCGCACGCGGTGAAGATCGCCTTCTGGGGCTTCCCGCTCTTTGCGATGCTGTCTGACCCGGCACTACAAGCTGACGCTCACTTCCCGCCGCTGTGGATGTTCGCAGCCGTTGTGCCCTTGTCCCTGCTGGGCACATGGCTTGGCGGCCTCGTTCTCGCCCGTATGACGGACGCTAACTTCCGCATCTGGACGAAATGGATCGTGACCGCGGTGGGCCTCGTCTATCTGGCGCGCGGTCTGTGGTTTGGGTGAGCCGCTATTCGACCGAACAGAACATGTCGTCGCTCATCGCCTTGCGGCCTGCCTCGCACCCTGCCGCGGTGAACGGGGCCATCACGGTATCCAGCCAGCCAGAGCGGCGATCGATCTCCTCGATCGGCGTGTCGCCTGTCGGCGGCTCGTGCGTCCAGGCAGGCCACTCGGGAAGCGTGCAGGCCTCGCCGGAGACCAGCCCCTTGCGGCAAACGCGATTGCGCAATTCGATCACCATCGCCGCGCCGCTCTTCAGAGCTGAATCGGCGCGATAGAGATCTGTCTCTTCCGCCGCTCGCGGCCCTTGTGGCGCTTCGCGCGCGCCCTCAAGCGCCTTCTCGAGAATGACTGTCCAGCGCTCGGCGCCAATCATGACGATAAACGGATCGAGATCTTCCGGCGGCGTGTTGCCCTGCTGCTCTACGACCGGCGTGGGCGTCGCTTCCGGCGCCGTCGCGACGGGCGGCTGCGGACTGCAGGCGGCAAGGATTGAAGCGAACAGGATCGTAGCAGCGGCTTTCCCGGCCATGAGGCGACTCCCAAGCGTCGCTGATACCCTAGCAGGGCGCGCAAGAAATGTACGCGTGAATTCTCAGCAGATCTGCAGTCAGCCTGCCGTCTTTTCGCAGGCTTCAGCCGCGGCGGCCGAAGCCTCGCGATCAACGCGGCGCTCTGGCCCGAAATAGTCCGCCCGCTCGATCCACGGACGCGTTGTCGTACGCGCCGCCGTGATCTTCTTCAGAAGCACTTCGCCGGAAGCCGGGAACAGCACGTATTCATGCGCCCCGCCGTTCATCACGGCATTGATCGTCTGCAGATCGCGGCGAGGCGAAACGGCGACGACGGGGATACGCGGATGCGGGCTGTCGTCGGACTTCCGGATGAAGTTAAGCGTCGTTAGACCATCGTCGGCCGGATCTTCGCTATCGACATAGAGGATCACGCAATGGGGCTCGGCAACTGCGAACCCGTCAAGCAGCTGGGTGACATCGCTGGCGAGCACGACGTTGCGGACACCCATGCCGCGCAACGCCATCCTGACCGTGCGGGCGATGCCGCTGATGTTCGTGCATACGACGACGCTTGCGTCCGCCGGACTCATCATAGACCACCCCTGCCTGACGCAAGGATTTACGCGATGTACGTTAACGTAAAGCTACGTGTCGGTAATGCGAAACAGCGTCAGGATAGCTGAAGCGTCGCAAGGCTGGCGTAAGCGCCAGCGCGCGCCATCAACTCGTCGTGAGTCCCCGATTCAACCACACGCCCGCTCTCGAGAACGTAGATGCGATCCGCACGTCGCACCGTGGCGAGACGATGCGCGATCACGATGACCGTTCGCTTGCCAGCGACCTGCGCGAGCGCCTGTTGGACACGCGCCTCGCTTGCAGAGTCCAGCGCACTGGTGGCCTCGTCGAGAAGCAGCACAGGCGCATCCGACAACAGGGCACGGGCAAGAGCGATACGCTGGCGCTGACCGCCGGACAGATTGCGGCCGCCCTCGCCCGCGGGCGCGCTCCAGCCGCCGGGCAGCGCGTCAATGAAGTCGCAGGCAGCCGCCTCCGCCGCAGCCTTCACCTGATCCTCGGTCGCGCCGCTCATGCCGAGCGCGATGTTCTCGCGGATAGTCGTATCGAACAGGAACGCGTCCTGTGAAACCAGCGCGAGATTCTTGCGGAGCGACGCCAGCTGCACGTCACGCACGTCATGGCCGTCGACACGAACAGTGCCGCCACCTGCCTCGTAGAGGCGCATCAGCATGTTGAAGACAGTCGATTTGCCGGCGCCGGAAGGGCCAACAATGGCGATCGTTTCGCCCGGCTGGGCCGCGAATGAGAGCCCCGCCAGCGCAGGGCCTGCGCCAGGATAGGAGAAAGACACATCGGTGAACTCGACCTGACCCTTTGCTCGCCCCAGCGAGCGCGCATCCGGCCGATCAACAATCGCGGGCTTCTGGTCGATCACTGCATATACACGCGCCGCCGCCGCCAGCCCTTCATTGACGACCGCATTAAGGGTGCCGAGCGCGCGTATCTCAGGCGAGGCGACGCCGATCGCCACGATGATGCCCAGCAACTCTCCGACCGTTATGTCGCCAGTCAGCGAGCGCCATCCCGCGAACATGAACAGCCCCGCCAGCGCCACGCCGCCAACGATCTCGAGGAATGGATCAACCAGCGCCTTTGAGCGCAGCACCTTCATGTAGAGTCGCGCACGCTCAAGAAACGACGCGTGAGCCCGCCCTTTCTGATAGCCCTCGAGGCTGAAAGCCTTGACGGTGCGTGCGCCCTGGAACGCTTCGTTCAGGGTGGACGTCATCGCTCCGGCCTGCTCCTGCGCCTTTCGCGATGATTTGCGGACGCGCGCGCCCAGCTGGATCACCGGATAAAAAGCGAGCGGATAAACGACGAGCAGGAACAGCGTCAGCATCCAGTCGGTCATCATCATGAAGATGACAGCGGCCAGGATGGTCAACGATGACTTCGCCAGGTTGGTCGCAACACGCAGTGCGGCTTCGCGGACCAGCACCATGTCGTTGGCGAACTGCGAAACATACTCGCCCGAGTTCTTTGCCTGCAGCCGCGCGAAGTCGCCTTCGATCAGGCGTCCGAACAGCGCTTCCTGAAGCTTCACGATGGCGTTCTGGACGCCGTGATTGTTGGCCTGCGTCTGCCAGTACATGGCCGGCGCCCGCAGGGCGACCAGCGCCACGATCACGATCGGCGCCGTGTTGAAGATCCGCGCGTCGCCGGCGGAGAGCCAGTCAGTCGCCAGCGATGTGATCTGCGAATAGCCCCATGCGCACGCCGCCGTAATCGCGGCGAAGAATGCGCCCATCGCGAACCACTTCCACTGCGGAAGCAGCCAGTCGTGGACGAAACGAGAGGAAAGGCGGTCCTGCCCCCCGGATTCAGGCCCGGACTCAGGCATTGTGATGCTTGCCGGTTTCCGGGTCGAGCAGCCGGTGTGCGTGAAGGATGAAGTAGCGCATCTGGGCATTATCGACCGTGCGCTGCGCCGCTGACTTCCACGCATCAAAAGCGGCGCGATAGCTGGGATAGGCGCCGACGAAATGGATATCGTTGAGATTGGCGAACTCAAACGTGCCAATGCTCTTGAGTTCGCCGCCAATGACGAGGTGTAGGAGCTGCTTGTCCGGCGTGCTGGAAGTCATCTTGAATCCTGCTGGGAGAGGAGCTTTTGCAACCTTTCCATTATCAGCGGGTGAAGAACGGCGCCAGCGGCCACCACGCCGCGCTGGGTGATGGAGGGCCGATTGAAAACGAGGGGCTGGCCATCACGGTCAGTCGCTATGCCGCCTGCCTCCCGGACGAGCAGTACGGCGGCCGCAAGGTCCCAGTCACTCTTGGGGTTGAGCGCTACGGCGGCATCCCACCGGCCGGCGGCAACCAGGCACAGGCGCCAGGCCATGGCGTTCGGCATGGGGGAAATCAGCTCTATCCCCGGCCAATGTGTTGCCGCGTCAGCGCGGGCAAAGACATCCGGCTGGCCGACCATGCGACAGCCCACGCCAGATGCCTGAGTCACCCGGATCGGACGATCATTCAGGAATGCCCCGCCGTGCAGGCGCGCGTGCAGCAGCTCATTGAAGTTCGGGTTGTAAACAACGCCCGCGACGGGCTCGCCTTTGTCGATCCGCGCGATGGCGACGCAAAAGCCGGTGTCGCCCTTCACGAATGCTTTCGTGCCATCGATGGGGTCAACCACCCAGACCTTGTCCTGCGTACGGTCGAGCGGATTGTCCTTCGTCTCTTCCGACAGCCAGCCATATTCTGGCCGCGCGCCGCGCAGCCGTTTTGCGATCAGGTCGTTGACCGCGATGTCGGCTTCGGTGACGGGATTGTTGTGCGACTTGTCCCACGACCTCGCGCCGCGCCGCATCCAGTCGAGAGCGAGTTCACCCGCCTCCCGTGCCACATCTTTCAGCAGCGCGAGATCCTGCAGCAGCGCCAGATCGGCGTCGAGAGCGTCACCTGCCGGCAAGGGCCATCCCATCGATGAGAAGGCTGGGAGCGTTGGTAGAACCGCGGATCTCAAGATCCGATCCGGGAACGGCGCGAAGCAGCATGGACGGCAGATCTCCCGCCACAGTCACTTCGGACACCGGATAAACCTGCTCACCATTCTCGAACCAGAAGCCCGACACACCGACTGAATAATCGCCCGTGTTCGGATTTAGCGACGGGCCGAACATGTCGGTCACGAGCAGACCATTGCCCGCATCCTTCATAAGTTCGGCGAGCGACCGCTTGCCGGGCTGGATGTCGAGGTTGGAGGTCGTGACGCCCGGCGGATCGCCAAAGCCCATGCTTGCAAAGCCGTTAGGCTGAAGCCCCAACTGACGCGCGGCAGGACCATTGAGCAGCCACTGTGTCAGCACGCCATCCTGCACGAGCGCGGTGCGTTTCACCGGCCTGCCCTCGCCGTCGAACGCGCGCGAGCCAAACCCGCCCAGTCGCAGCGGGTCGTCGATAACATCAACGCCTGGCGCGAATACCGGCTTGCCCATCCTGTCCTTCAGGAACGATACACCCCTCGCAATCGCAGGCCCGGAAATCGCGCCAATGAACGCGCCCAGCAGCCGGCTGGACAGCTTCCTGTCGAAGATCACCGCCGCAGTCTGGCTGTCGAGCTTGCGCGCGCCGAGCCTTGCGGCGGCGCGGCGTCCAGCTTCCGCGCCAATCCATTCAGGGGCCTTATGCTTTGCCAACGTGCGCTCGGACGAGCTTTCGAAATCCCGCTCCATCGCGCCATCGCGCTCGGATATCGCGACTGCCGCCATCGACGAGTACCCGGAAGTCTTGTGTGCCGAAAATCCATTCGACGCGGCCAGCCACGAACTGCTTGTGCCCCACGACGCGCCACAATGCGACATCTGCTTGACGCCAGGCACGGCCAGCGCCGCCTCTTCCATCACCCGTCCGCGACGTTCCAGCTCCTCAGCCTCTGGCGTATCGTCGCAATCGAGCTGAAGATTTGAATGGTCTCTCGCGATCTCAGAGGCTTCAGCAAGTCCGCAATATTTGTCTTCCGGCGCCAGGCGAGCCATCGCCACCACCCGCTCGCTCAGCGCTTTCAATGCAGCAGGCGAAAGGTCAGTCGCAGAAACAGACGCCTGCCGCCGCCCGACCAGCGCACGCAGCGCAAGCCCGCGCGACTCTTCCCGCTCGACGCTTTCCAGCTCGCCCTTGCGCACTTCCACCGACAGGCTCGCGCTGTCCGACAGCCTCGCATCGGCGGCATCGGCGCCAGCCTTCAGCGTGGCCTCGATGAGATTCTGGAGAAGGTCTGCGGGAGAGGTGGTCATGAGCCCTATGTGAAGCCGCGAACGCAAAAGGCCAAGAGCGAGCCGGAAATCAGCGGCACAAAAGCAAGAGGCGCCAGCGTCCCCCGCCAGCGCCTCGAACGTTCGGGCCAACCGCGCTTACTTGGCGCGCGGCAGGCGATCGTTGATGTCGTCCCGGATATCGAGAAGCGTGACCAGCACGCCGCAAACAATCGTCGCGGCGATCCAGCCCATGATCAGCCCGGCCACAATCGACAGGGCCGCAAGCCCAGACGGCTGCAGCACCATTCCCGGATCAAGCTGACCCGTCGCCGTGATTTGCCCGCTGCCGGTCAGCTTCGAGATGATTTCCTGGATCTGCGCCCGCTCAATGTAGGCGCCGAACGCGTAAAGCGCGATGATTCCGAAGTAAGCGATGTAAACGAGAAAGCGGAAACTGTTGATGATGAAGAATTTCATGATGACCCCTCCACGCGTACCAACGACTTTCTAGCCGTTGCCAAGACCACAGGCGAACGGTTTTTTCCGTCGTCTGTCCGTAGGCCTGTATTTGACGCTATTCGCGCCGCATAAGGTCGTCGACGTTGAGCTTTGACTTGCGTGTTTGCAGGAATTTGGCCTTCAGGGCCGCCCGGTCATAGCCTTTTTCGACCCATTCCTGAAACGAAAGGCCTTTTGAAGCGCCTTCCGTTAGGTACGTCTCGAAGAAGAAATCCAGCACCCCGGTCTTGCCCTGCCTGATGTGCAGATACTTGCGGGAGAGCATTTCCAGAGCCTGCCCGATCGGCTCACCCTTGCGGAAGTGCATATAAAGCACGGCCATGATGCCCGCCCGGTCTGCGCCTGACTTGCAGTGCATCAGGGCCGGATAGGCGATCGAATCGAACAGCTTCTTCGCCGCCAGCACGTTCTCGGGCGGCGGGATATCGCGGGAAAACATCTGGAAATCGACCAGCTCGATGCCGTTCCGGGCGCAGGCTTCTTTCTCGAGCAGGTAATAGCCTTTGGGGCTTTCACCCCGCAGATTGAGGATGGTCTTGAGGCCCAACTCTTTCGCGTACTGAGCGATATGCTCGGGAGAGGGCTGGTTGGCCCGATACATTTCGTCCGAGATACGATGCAGGTTGCGGAATTTCAGCCGCAGGAAGCCATGATCGCCCCATATAAGCTCTTTCCGGGCGCGGCGGCGGCCGGCCGGGGTCGTGAGGTCGATGGAAGAGGCCATAGTGGCTGCGCCGCTGGTCATGCTGCCCGCTAGATGCCGTTTCTGGCCGGGATTGCAAGGCGGCGAGGCTGTCGCAGGGGGAAGCATCGCAGTAGCCGCCAGTCTGGCCCTCCAAGTCTGGCGGGCCGCGCGACAGGGAGTATATAGCGCCTCATGTCGAAGCGTCGTGGCCAGTCACCTGTGATTCCCTGGATCGGGGGCACGCTGATCTGGATGTACATGTCCATTCTCTCGCACACCCTGCGCTGGCGCGTTGAGGGGATCGACCACATGCGCCAACTCTGGGGCTCGCCGCAGGGCTGGGTCGCCGCCACCTGGCACTCGCGCATCCTGCTGATGCCGTACGCGCAGATCCGGATGAAGCCGAAATGG
>JAUYSA010000193.1 GCA_030696545.1 Hyphomonadaceae bacterium | reverse complement strand
AGGAAATGCGCGAGGCCGTTGCGCTCGTCGGATTCGTGGCGCGCGCCGGCTGCGAGGAAGACGCCGACAGCGGAGGTGCGCAGGTTCGGCATCGTGTCGAAGACGATGCGGGCGCCGTTAGATAGCTGAATGACTTCCCGTGCGTCTGCCATCAGGCGGCCTTCGAGACGATGGCGTCGACGCGCTGGCGGACGAAGTCGGCGCTCATCGGGCCGGTGTCGAACTTCTCTGGCTTCGCGGTGAATTCGCGGCCGCGATCCGGCAGGCCGACATCAATGCCGAGCGCCTGCTTCACGGTTTCCGGGAATTTGGCGGCGTGGGCGGTGGCGAGCGTGACGGTCGGACCATCGACGTGGCGGCTTCGGCGCGCGGCGGCGAGGCCTACGGCGGTGTGCGGGCAGACGATCCAGCCGGTTTCGGCGTGGGTGCGCTTCATCTCATCGATTGTCTCGTGGTCGCTGACGCGTTCGGCGGAGAGGCCCATGGAGCCGAGCTTCGCGACGGCGGCTTTTGGAAGTGGCGCTTCGCCGGTGTTGGCGAGTTGGGCGTAGGCGTTGGCGACGGCGGCGCCATCGCGTCCCGACGCTTCAAACAGCAGGCGTTCGAAATTGGAGGGGAGCTGGATGTCCATCGCAGGGCTGATCGTGGCGGCTGTTGCGCCCTTCTTGAGCGGAAGCCCGGCAATCAGGCGCGCCATGGCGTCGTTGGCATTGACGGCGGCGACGACGTCGAAATTTGTGAGAAGGCCGCAGCGCGAAGCAACGTAGCCCGCGAGTGCGTCGCCGAAGTTTCCGGTGGGGACGACAAAGCGGATATTGCGGTCGCGGCCGAGCTGCGCCTGTGCCTGAGCGAAATAGACGCTCTGGGCGGCCACGCGCGTCCAGTTGATGGAGTTGACGGCGGCGAGGCGGGTGCGGCGCCGGAACTGATCGTCTGCGAGCAGCTGCTTGAGGATTGCCTGCGTGCCGTCGAAGTCTCCTTCGAGGGCGAGGTTGTGGATGTTGTCTGCGCCTGTCGCCGTCATGAAGAGACGCTGCGTGGGCGACACGCGATTGAGCGGGTGCAGGATCACCATATCGACGTGCTTCGATCCGGCGAAGGCCGAAGCAGCGGCGCCGCCAGTGTCGCCCGAGGTGGCGCAGAGGATCGTCATGCGCTCGCCGCGCAGGCCGAGGATGTGATCGTAGAGTTGGGCGATCAGACGCATCGCAACGTCCTTGAAGGCGAGCGTCGGGCCGTGATGCAGTTCGAGCATCCAGCGGCCGGGGCCGACTTCGGTGAGCGGGGCGACGGATTGGTGTGCGAACGGCGCATAGGCACGCACGCACATGTCGCGGATTGCCTGCTCCGGCAGGCTGCCGCCAGCGAAGGCCGACAGAATGCGGGTCGCGGTTTCAACATAGGTGGCGGTCGCGTTGGGGCGCTCGACCTGAGGAAAGGTTTCGGGGCTGAACAGGCCGCCATCCGGCGCAAGGCCCATCAGACTCGCCGTCACGAAGTCGACGGGTTCGGCGTTGCCGCGAGTGGAGACGTACTTCATTCCTTTGGCGCGCCTTCTCGTGCTGGCCCGAAGCGCAGACGGCCAGCCCGCGCGTGGAACACGGCGTATATCACCGCGAAAGCAATCGCCATCCCGAACCACGTGACGGCATAGCCGATATGGCTTTCAGGCGGCGTTCGGGTGAGGAAATCCGGGGTTCCCGAGAGTGGAACGAGGATGAAAGCCGCATTCAGCGGGGCGGCGGATAGCGTGCTCGCCATGAGAGGGGCGTCGAACCAGTGCCATTCGTTTCTTGCGGGAGCGTTCTCGGCTGCCATCATGGGTTTGGCTGGCCAGGCCTCGACGAGGAAACGGTCTGGCGGCGCTTGGGGCTCGCTGGGCAGAACGCCGCCCGGCCCGCCGATAGCCAGCGCCTCGAACCCGGTTTGCGCCAGGACGGCGCCGCACGAGAGGTCCGCCGTCTGGAACAAACGCCAGCCGGCAGCGCCGGCAGCGTTGTGGCCGAACACTCGCAAGGTTGGGCCAGCGGCCTGCGGGGGAGCCACCACGGCGCCGACCGTGGCAGGTTTGGCGCACAGCGCCTGCTCAAGCGGCTGGGGCGTGACCTTCGCGGCTTCGGCAAACTGGACGATCAGGTCGGCCTTCCAGCCGGCCCGCTGGGCTTGCCAGACGCCGAGTGCGATCAGCGCAGCGAGCGCCGGAACTGCGATGAGCGTGAGGATCGGATACGGCCGGAAATACATGAACCGGGTTTATAGCCCCAAACGGCCGGGGACTACTCCTGCGAGCGTTATTCGATGCGGCCTTCGCCTGCCTTGTGCTTCCACTGGAGGGCGAAAAGCAGCGCTTTCACCGGCCGGAGGAAGAACAGGCAGAACGCAAACGTCAGCGGCGGCCAGAGAAGGACATGGATCCAAGGTGATGGATGGAAGGCAAACTCGAAGAACATAGCCGACGGCACAATCAGGATCAGAGCCGCAAACATGACGAAGAAGGACGCGCCATCACCCGTATCGGCGATGGTGAGATCTGCGCTGCAGGCGTCGCAACGTTCCTTGAAGGTTAGGAAGCCGCGATACAACCTGCCCTCGCCGCAGTTTGGACAGCGGCACTTCAGCCCGGCAGACAGCGCGGAAACGGCCATGGCAACCTCAGGCTGCGGCGCCTGCAGCAAGCGCTGGCGTCAGGTATAGTGCCAGATAGGTGAGCACCCAAGTGATCGCAACGACAACCCAGTTCAGTGCGACAACGTGGAAGCCAAGCGGACGCTGTTTCGAGGCGACCCCAGCGATCAGCAAAACGATGGAAATCACCAGCACAACGAAGCCGATGAAGAACTGGAAGTTGAAGGCCTGGCTGATCGCATAGAGCAGATAGACGTTCAGGAACCCCTCCGGGAACGACGTGTCGCCGCTGAGCCACTGATCGGCGATAAACCAGTTGCCGCCGGCGCCCAGGGCGAGACCCAGGGCAGCCAGCCCAACCGCGAGCCAGAGACGCGACCTGCGGAATGCGAAGATTGCGCCGATCGCAGATCCGGCCGCGCCGACCATCAGAAGCGTGGCCCACATCAGCGCGCCATTCGGCTGGAACGGCGCAGCAAGCACGACCTGGCTGCCAGAGCGGAAGTTACTGGAAATGTTCGAGAAGCCGCGACCGCTCCAGATCTGCTGACCTGTGACGGGGCCTTCACCCAGATACGGCTGGATCGCCATCACCCATAGGGCGATGGCGATGACCTGCAAAAGCAGGAAGCCGATAAGGGCCGCCTTCCTGCTCATGCCAAATTCTTGAACATAAGCGGGCCGCTAGTGTCCGAGGCCGGGCGCGCCCGAACCCCAGATGATATGCGGGGCCACGTACACGAAGGCGAAGAGGAAGAGCCACACCACGTCGACGAAGTGCCAGTACCAGGCGGCGAATTCGAAGCCGAGGTGCTTCTCAGGCTTCATGCCGCCAGCCATGAGGCGGCCAAGGCAAACCATCAGCATTATCGTGCCGATGACGACGTGCGCGCCGTGGAAGCCGGTCGCCATGAAGAAGGCCGAACCGTAGATCGAGCCGTCGTACGAGAAGCCAGCTTCCATGTATTCGACGACCTGCAGGCAGGTGAACGCCACGCCGAGAATGACCGTGAGAGCGAGGCCGCTGATGGCGCTCTTGCGATCGCCAGACTGCAGCGCGTGGTGCGCCCAGGTGACGGTGGTGCCCGAGAGCAGCAGGATCAGCGTGTTGATCAGCGGCAGGTGGAACGGGTCAAAAGGACGGACAAGCGAGCCATCGGTTTGCGCGATCGGCCACTCGTTCCATTTCAGCAGCGGTTCGAGCGCCGGGTTGGCAAGATCCGAGTGTTCCGGGTTGGCGCGCAGCGTGTGGTAGATCGCCATCTCGAAGAATTCCCAGAACCACGCGACGAAGAACATCACCTCTGAGGCGATGAACAACACCATGCCGTAGCGCAGTGAGATCTGGACGACTTCCTTGTGGTCGCCCTGACGGCTTTCCTTGAGGACGTCGCCCCACCAGCCGATGAGCACGAAGATGAGCGCGACGAGGCCCGGAA
This sequence comes from Hyphomonadaceae bacterium, assembly GCA_030696545.1. GTDB lineage: Bacteria > Pseudomonadota > Alphaproteobacteria > Caulobacterales > Hyphomonadaceae > UBA7672. Next base: position 6,290 of record JAUYSA010000193.1, on the reverse strand, counting down.
GCGGACCCCACCAGGCGCCCTGCGGAACGAACCACAGGCCCTTCATGTACCCGGCGCCGCCGAGCACCATGACCAGCATCGCAAGTGATGCGAGCAGCGGCCACGGGCTGGGTTTCACCAGGTGGTAGTCGTGCTTGACGTCGCCGGCCATGGCTCCAGTCCCTCAATTCGCGCGGGAATCGGGCGATGCCCTTCCCGCAGTCCAAGTGTCTCGTACCGCCGGTCTAGTTGACTGCGGATGCGTCCTCAAGCCGCGCGGAGGCCTGTGGGCCTGTTGCGCGGAAGTATGTGTACGAAAGCGTGATTCCCTTCACGTCATCCTGCTGCCAGTCCTTGGCCATGTCAGGATCGACGAAAAAGACGACCGGCAGCGTAACCGTCTTGCCGGGCTCGTAGGTCTGCTCCTTGAAGCAGAAGCATTCGATCTTCTTGAAATACAGGCCAACCTTGTCGGGCACGACGTTGTAGGACGCCATGGCGCGGATCGGCTGGTCGGAGGTGTTCGTCACCTCGTAATAGGCCATCATCTTCTCGCCGAGCTTCAGATCGACGAAGGGCTGAACGGCCTTGAATTCGAGAGGCGCGCCGGGAGCCACGTTGGCGTCGAACATGACCCGGACCTTGCGATCGAGGACAGTTTTCGGCGCTTCGGTTGCAACCTGCGTCGTGCCGCCAAACCCGGTCATACGGCAGAAAGTCGAATACAACGGCTCTGCGGCGAAGCTCAGCCCGAGCATGCTGAGCGAGGCGCCGGCGATGATCCAGGTGGTTATGCGGGCGCGCTTGTTCACAGGTCGCGCACCAGGATGTTGGCGCCGATCTTCGTCATTGTGAGCACGAATATCACAATCACAAACGCAAAGAGGGCAAGCGCGATCCACTGGCCGCGGCGGTTGCGGGCGGTCTTCTGTTCCGGGGTGAGCGTCACGCGCTCGCCGGTATAAAAGCCTTCTTGGCTGTCGAAGATCGCGCCGGTGATGCCGGGCCTGGCTTCGACGGGCGCGGGCTTCGCCGGGTCTTCCGGTTCGCCTTCCCAGTCCTTGATCTGTCCCTTGTCGAGCATCAGGCTCAAGCTCCCACGATGAAGTGGAGCGGCAGCACACGCTCAATCAACAGGGCCGCGAAAAGCGCGAACAGATAGAGGATCGAAACGCCGAACATGGCCTTGGCATGGCGCATGTCAGCGGGAGCATCAGCATCCCCTGCCCGGCTCATGAAGACCCGGATGGCGTACCAGAGGAAAGCAACGCCGCCGAGGGCTGCGGTGACGAGATAGATCCAGCCGCCGAGGCCTGTGGCGACCGGCATCAGGCCGAATGGAGCAACGACGAGCGTGTAGATAAGAATCTGACGGCGGGTTTCAGCGGAGCCGCGCGCGACCGGCAGCATGGGAACGCCAGCGCGTGCGTATTCCTTCTGCGTCCACAGCGCGAGCGCCCAGAAATGCGGCGGCGTCCAGAGGAAGATCAGGCCGAACAGAATCCAGGCATCGACAGGCGCACTGCCGGTGGCGGCGGCCCAGCCGATCACGGGCGGGAAAGCGCCGGCGGCGCCGCCGATGACGATGTTCTGCGCGGTCGAGCGCTTGAGCCACATCGTATAGATCACGGCATAGAAGAATATTGAGAACGCCAGCAGCCCAGCGGCTAGCGGCGTCGCGGCCAGCGCCATCAGCGTGACCGACAGGCCTGACATGATGAGACCGAAAGACAGCGCATCCGTGGGTGCAATCAGGCCGGCGGGGACAGGGCGGGTGACGGTGCGGGCCATCATGGCGTCGATGTCGGCATCAAACCACATGTTCAGCGCGCCAGCCGCACCAGACCCAAGCGCGACCGCGAATATTGCGACCGCGGCGGCGAAAGGCGGCATTCCAACAGGCGCCGCAACGAGGCCAACCAGCGCTGTGAACACGACCAGCGACATCACGCGCGGTTTCATCAGGCGGACATAGTCCATCGCACTCGCTGATGCGGTTGCGGGGGACGTGTTCACGATGCTTGCTTCGGACATCTTACTTTGCGCTGCAGCCCAGACCGAGGGGTCCGGGCTGCCTGCGCCCTGTTACTTGAACCGTGGCAGGTCGTTGTACTGGTGGAACGGCGGCGGGGACGGCAGCGTCCATTCCAGCGTCGTTGCGCCCTCACCCCACGGATTGGCTTCAGCCTTGCGGCGGCGGACGAGCGCTTCGATCATACCGAGGAAGAACACGATCGTCGCGGCAGCGGCGATCCAGTAGCCGATCGTCGACCAGTGGTGCCATTCGCGGAACGCTTCGGCGTAGTCGACATAGCGGCGCGGCATGCCCTGCAGGCCGAGGAAGTGCTGCGGGAAGAAGATCAGGTTCGAGCCGATGAACATCAGCCAGAAGTGCAGACCGCCGATGAAGCCATTGTACTTGATGCCGAACATCTTCTCGAACCAGTAATACCAGCCGCAGAAGAGCGTGAAGACGGCGCCGAGCGACAGCACGTAATGGAAGTGCGCCACGACGTAATACGTGTCGTGCAGCGCGTGATCCACGCCAGCGTTGGCGAGCACGACGCCCGTGACGCCGCCAACCGTGAAGAGGAAGATGAAGCCGATCGCCCAGAGCATCGGCACCTTGAACTCGATGGAGCCGCCCCACATCGTGGCGATCCACGAGAAGATCTTCACGCCTGTAGGCACCGCGATGACCATCGTGGCGGCGATGAAGTATGCCTTCAGGTTCACGTTCATGCCGACCGTGTACATGTGGTGCGCCCACACGATGAAGCCGATGAAGCCGATGGCGACCATGGCATACGCCATGGCGAGGTAGCCGAAGATCGGCTTGCGCGAGAACGTCGAGATGACGTGGCTGACGATGCCGAAGCCCGGCAGGATCATAATGTAAACTTCAGGGTGGCCGAAGAACCAGAACAAGTGCTGGAACATCACCGGGTCGCCGCCGCCCGAGACTTCGAAGAATTTCGAGCCGAAGTTACGGTCGGTCAGCAGCATGGTGAGCGCGCCGGCGAGAACCGGCAGTGCGAGCACAAGCAGGAAAGCCGTCACAAGCACCGACCATGCGAACAGCGGCATCTTGTGAATTGTCATGCCCGGTGCGCGCATGTTCAGGATGGTGACGATGAAGTTGATCGCGCCGAGGATCGACGACATGCCCGCGAGGTGCAGCGAGAAGATCACGAGATCCATCGCGAGGCCCGGGTGGCCGGTCGTGCTCGACAGCGGGGGATAGAGGACCCAGCCGCCGCCGAATCCGTTGGCGCCCGCAGGGCCTGGAACGAACATCGAGAGCAGCAGCAGGAAGAACGAAACCGGCAGCAGCCAGAAAGAGATGTTGTTCATGCGCGGCATCGCCATGTCCGGCGCGCCGATCATCAACGGCACGAACCAGTTGCCGAAGCCGCCGATAAGGGCGGGCATGACCATGAAGAAGATCATGATCAGGCCGTGCATCGTCGTGATGACGTTGTAGTTGTGTTCCGAACCGAAGAAGCCGCCGAACGCCGTTCCGTTGAACAGCTGCAGGCCCGGCTCGGCGAGCTCTGCGCGCATGAAGCCCGAGAACACGAATCCGATGATGCCCGCGAACATCGCGAAGATCAGGTAGAGCGTGCCGATGTCCTTGTGGTTCGTGGAAAACAGCCAGCGTGCCGGGCTGTACCATTTGGGATCTTGGTGATCGTGCGCGTGGTCGTCATGCGCATGATCGTGACCATGGCCGTGGCCGTGGTCATGACCGTGTCCGGCGGCGGTTTTCGGCTCGCTCGACATCAAACGGCTCCCTGATCCCTACTGCGCCGAAGCGACTTGCGCGGCTTTTGCCGGCTGGACGCGGTCGAGATAGGCCCGCGCGGCTTCTGGCGACGTTTTGTATTGCACTTGCCACTCGTCGTACTGGGCCTGCGGAAGAAGGCGCAGTTCGATCGGCATGTTGCTGTGGTCCTTGCCGCAAAGCTCGGAGCACTGGCCGTAGAACACGCCCGGCTCGTCGACCTTGAACCAGAGCTGGTTCAGGCGGCCCGGCATGGCGTCGACCTTGAGCATGAACTGCGGCATCGCCCAGGCGTGGATAACGTCCTTGGCCGAAATCTTGAGGCGGATGTACTTGCCCACCGGCGCAACCATTGGGTTGTTGACCGAGAGCTGAGCAATGTCGCCGCGAGCAGGCTGAAGCTCAAGCGAGGGATCCGGGGCGCCAACTTTCAGCATACGCGACTCAACGTTGAACTCGTTGTCGGTGCCGACGTTGTACGTGTAGTCCCAGAACCACATGTTCCCATAGACCTTGATATCGACGATCTCTTCCTCACGCGCCTCGGCAGGCATCACGTCCTGTTCGTAGAGCAGCGGGAAGGAGCCCTTGGCGATCCACACCAGGATCAGCACGGGCACGACGGTCCAAAGGATCTCGATCACCGTGTTGTGCGAGAATTTCTTCGGAACGGGGTTCGCGCGCTTGTTGTAGCGCAGCATGACCCAGATCAGCAGGCCTGTGACGAAGATCGTGATCGCCACAATGATGATCAGGACTTCGTTATGGAAGTCCTGCACCCGCTTCGCAGTTTCCGTTGCCGGAGTCTGGAAGTTGATTCCACCATCCTGGGGGACTGCCCACGCAGAGCCGCAGCCTAAAAGGCTGGCGGCGCTGAGCGCCCAATATTTCCAATCACCGCTGCGCATAATTATCTCACATCCTCCAGCGAGATGCGTGAAACCGGGGCTTTAACGTGATACGCTCCAGCTTGCCACCACTCCGTTCCGCCCCGCCGGGTGCATAGTGTCGCAGGCGGGTCGATTCGTTCGGCAGGCGCGTGGTCGCTACCAGAGGCACAAGGAGTTGGAAAGATGAGGACCCGGTTTCGATTGGGGATTTCGGCGGTGGCGCTGGCGCTCGCATTGCCCTTCGCTGCACACGCACAAGGGGCTGTCACAGTGATCGGCGGAGGCCTCGCAAAGGACTGTTATGACGCGGTTGAGTTCAACAAAGTCCAGCTGACGCGCGCCATCGAAATCTGTGACCTCGCGCTGGAAACGGAGCACCTGCGGCCAAAGGACCGGGCCGCAACTTTCACCAATCGCGGCATCCTCTACATGCGGCAGGGCAACAACTCGCGCGCCATGATGGACTACCAGCGGAGCATCAACCTCCTGCCGGACCTTAGGGAAGCCAAGGTCAACCTCGGCGCCGCGCTCTACAATCTGCAGCGCTATCCCGAAGCGATGGCGGCGCTGAACGAAGGCGTGGCCACCGAATCCCTGGAAGCGCGTGCGGTCGGGTTCTATAACCGGGCCCTGACGCACGAGAAGCTGGGCGATCTTCAAGCGGCCTACGAGGATTTCCGTAGCGCGTTGCAGATCAAGCCGGAGTTCCCGCAAGCAACCGCCCAGCTTGCCCGCTTCACGGTGGTTCCCGTCGACAGCTGAGTCGCTCGGAAGCTGCCCTCTGAGCCTTAGTCTCCGCGCTGCGCAGGCGGCTTAGCGAACGCTGTCATTTCGCCCTGCCCGGCCCTATCTTGAGCTGAGACAAGCAAAGACGCGTGACGAGGTGATGTGATGACTGACCGCAGCCTGATCGAGGACGTTGGCGTCGGCGTCTCGAAAGCCGCCCGCATTCTCGATGAAGCCCTGTCCGGAGCGGAAGACGGCGAGATTTATCTCGAATCTGTCCGGTCGGAGAGTTTTCTGTTCGATGACGGCCGGCTGAAGTCCGCTTCCTATGACAGCGGCCAGGGTTTTGGGCTGCGCGTCGTGTCGGGCGAAACGACCGGCTACGCCCATGCCAGCGAAATTTCGGAAGCCGCTATTGAGCGGGCCGCGACAGCCGCATCCGCCGCAAAGCGCGGCCGATCAGGCGTTCTAGCCGTTGGACCGACGCCGGTGAACCGCCGCCTTTACGCTGACGTCGACCCCACGGCGTCGCCAGACTTCGTGACGAAGACTGGCCTGCTGGCCGAGATCGACGCCTGGTGCCGCGCGCGTGACCCCAAGGTTGTCCAGGTTTCCGTTTCGCTCGCCGGATCTCGCACAGCCGTTGAGATCATCCGCTCTGGCGGCGCCGTCGTGTCTGATGCGCGGCCGCTTGTTCGTCTCAACATCTCCGTCACCATGGAGAAGGATGGCCGCCGCGAGACCGGCTCGGCTGGCGCTGGCGGACGTGCGGACTATGCCGAGTGGATCCATCCGGATCGCTGGCAAGCGCTGGCCCAGCGCGCGCTACGCAAGGCAGAGATCAATCTCGACGCGGTCCCCGCCCCCGCGGGCGAGATGGAAGTCGCGCTAGGGCCGGGCTGGACGGGCGT
>JAUYSA010000087.1 GCA_030696545.1 Hyphomonadaceae bacterium | reverse complement strand
GGTGGCGAGTTTGGCCCGGCATGGCACCAGTCCGCGCTGAAGGGCAACCGCCAGCGTGCGTTCGATGACTTCGCGGCGGTGGCGGCTGATCTTACGGCGCGCAAGATCACGTCGGCGGAGCATCTTGGAATCTACGGGCGCTCGAATGGCGGCGTGCTGACGTCGGTTACGCTGACGCAGCATCCCGAGTTGATCGGCGGCGCGGTGATCGAAAGCCCGCTGGTGGACATGCTGCGCTATCACGAGCTGCCGCCGGGCGCGTCGTGGATGGGCGAGTATGGCGATCCGCGCATTCCGGCGGAGGCCAAGTGGATCGCGGCCTATTCCGGCTACCAGAACATTCGCGAAGGCGCGAAGTATCCGGAAGTTTACATCACAACGAACACCCATGACGACCGGGTGCATCCGGGCCATGCCCGCAAGTTCGCGGCGAGGCTGCAGGCGATGGGTTATCCGGCGCTGTATTTCGAGGAGACCAATGGTGGCCACTCGAACGACTCCGATCCCATCCTGAACTCGCAGCGTTGGGCGCGGCACTACGTTTATCTGGCGCGCCAGCTCGGGCTGGAGTGAGGCTGGAAAGCAAAACGGCCGGGCGTGCATGAGCGCGCCCGGCCGTTTCGATTCTTCAGTTCGTCCTGGCTATTTCAGCTTGGAAATCAGCGTCCAGTTCTGTGCGAGAGCCGCCGCGCCATTGTCGGCCTTGATGGTCGACCAGGTGGTGCGGGCTTCTTCCTTCTGACCCGAGCGGTATTGAGCGATGCCGAGGTGGAGCTTGGCGATATCGAGGTCTGCCGGATCGGCGATTCCGATCTCAATGCCCTTCGAGATCATCTCGATCGCCTTGGCGTTGTCGCCATAGCTCATCATGGCTTCACCAATATTGGCGATGCTGATGGCGTTGCCCTTCTTGAGAGCGTCGGCTGCTTCTTTCTCAAGCCCCGCCTTGTCGGAGGCGATCGCAGCTTTGGCTTTCTTGACATAGTCCTGATCTTCCGGAGCAGAGCCGAGCTCTCCGCTGGCGATCGCCGGCTCAGCCAGAGCGAGCGCTTCGGCAGGCAGGCCGCGCTTCAGCGCTTCCTGAATGGCCGTCCGTTTTTCGTTGACGGTAAGCGTGATGCCTGCAGCCTGCATCGCGCGGAACAGGTCGAGCCGTGCCGCGCCGCCATAGTTCGGCGCGTCCTGGGTGCGGTAGGCAATCAGTTCTTTCCAGTAGTCTTCCTTCGGGTAGTCGGCGACCAGCGCTTCCTCGACGGCGTAGTACGCCGTCATGTCGTTGGTTTCCTTATGGGCGCGCATCTGAAGCAGGTAGGCCGTATCGGTCGGCTTGGCGCCGGCAGCCTTCGCTGAGTCGACGGATTTCTTGGCGTAGGTGACGGTGTTCGGCCAATCCTTCGTCTTGGCTGCGTCGGCCGAGAGGGCGAGGTACTGTTCGGCCGTGCCGCCGTAGGCGTCGATATAGACGCGGAATGCCGCCAGCGATTTCGCGGTGTCGCCCGCATCGCCATAGGCCTTGGCGAGAACGCCGCGGTATTGCTTGGTCTGTTCCGGGGTGATCAGGCCGCTGGCGAGCAGCGATTCGAGCGAGGCGGCGAGGCCGGCATTGTCCTTGGTCTCCGACTGCATGACGATGCGGAGCTGGTTGAGCGCCACCTGGTCGTTCGGGGTCTTGGCCTGCGCGGAGGCGGCATCAAGCTTGGTCTTGGCCGTTGCCCAATCCTTGGCGACGATAGCTTTCTGGGCGTCGTTCAGCGGACCAATCATCTGCTTGGTCAGCGGCGGCGGCGTTGTCTGGGCAATTGCCGGTGACATTGTCAGGTTGGCCAGGACGCCGGTGGCGATGGCTGTCATCCCGAGCTTCAGGAAATGCATGCGGTTCCTCCGTTTTCCTGTCGATACATAAGAGATGGGCGGTAAGACAACGGCTTCCACTGTAATTTGACTGCGCGAGACCGCCGCGAGAGCAGCTGGAGCGGGGTTGCTGCCAATTAAATTGCGAACAGGCGGGGTACTGCCCCGTTCCGGCCCTTTTTTCCCCGATCGGAACAGCGTACAGCCGCGCCATAAATCTGGAGAAACGTCCATGTCCGCCCCCGTCTCGGAAGCGCTCAAAAGGATCAAACCCTCGGCCACGATCGCGGTCACGCAGAAGGCGAGGGAACTTCAGGCCAAAGGCGAGAACGTGATCGGTCTCGGCGCCGGCGAGCCGGACTTCGACACGCCAGACAACGTCAAGCAGGCCGCCATCAAGGCGATTCAGGACGGCAAGACCAAATACACCGACGTCGACGGCATCCCCGAGCTGAAGCAGGCGATCTGCGCGAAGTTCGAGCGGGAGAACGGCCTCAAATACAAGCCGAGCCATGTGAACGTCTCGCCGGGCGGCAAGCCGGTGATTTTCAATGCTTTCATGGCGACGCTAAATGTCGGCGATGAAGTCGTGATCCCGACGCCTTACTGGGTGAGCTATCCGGAAATGGCGTTGATCTGCGGCGCAACGCCGGTGTTCGCGCAGGCTTTCGCGGCCGACAATTACAAGCTGAAGCCGGCGGCGCTGGAAGCGGCGATCACGCCGAAGACCAAGTGGCTGATCCTGAACTCGCCATCGAACCCGTCGGGCGCGGCCTATACGAAAGAGGAATTACAGGCGCTGGCCGATGTGCTGTTGCGCCATCCGCAGGTCTGGATCCTGACGGACGACATGTACGAACACCTTGTGTTCGACGGGTTCAAGTTCTGGACGATCGCGCAGGTCGAGCCCCGGCTTTACGAGCGCACGCTGACGATGAACGGCGTTTCCAAAGCCTATTCGATGACAGGCTGGCGCATCGGCTATGCGGCCGGGCCGGAAGATCTGATCAAGGGCATGGCCAAGGTGATGAGCCAGACGACGTCCAACCCAAGCTCGATCTCGCAATGGGCTGCGGTTGAGGCGCTGAACGGTACGCAGGATTACATCAAGCCGAACCAGGAGCTGTTCAAGAAGCGCCGCGACCTCGTCGTCAGCATGTTGAACCAGACCGAAGAGCTGCACTGCCCGACGCCGGAAGGCGCATTTTATGTCTATCCGGATTGCAGCAAGGCGATCGGCAAGACTTCGGCGGGCGGCAAGATGCTGGCGAATGACGAGGATTTCGCGGCGGCTTTGCTGGAAGAAGAGAAGGTGGCCGTGGTGTTCGGTTCGGCTTTTGGCCTCAGCCCGGCCTTCCGGATTTCCTACGCGACTTCGACCGAGAAGCTGGAAGAAGCCTGCCGGCGCATCCAGCGTTTCTGCGGGAACCTTAGGCGCTAGAGCCGCGGCAAAAACAGCATCGGCCCGTGATCCCGTTTGACGGCGGGCGCGGGTTGATTCACTTCTGACAGTGCTGGGGCTGTTGGGAGCTTAACCGTCATGAACACCGAACTTGGGCTGGTGTTCCCCGCCATCGCGCTTTTTTCTGCGAGCCTTGTTTTGACCGGGCTTTCCTTGTGGGTGGGCGGAAAGCTCGCGCCGTGGTTCCTCAAGGAGAGTTTCGAGCCGCCGAGCGTTCGCAGCTATTTTCTCGATATGAGCGCCGATACCGAGATGACTCGCGGTCGCGTCGTGACCGCTGGCATTGCTCTGGCAGTCATGCTGGCTTCGCTGCTGGTGATGGTGGTGGCTGTGAAGTTCGGCGGCATCGCGCTGCTTTAGCCGATCGATGCGATGCCGAAAGGAAACGCCCCAGCTTTCGCCGGGGCGTTTTTGTTTGTGCGAGGCTGCGCTGGCTATTTCAGCGTCGGCGAGTCGAGGTTCAGCTTGTCGATGTTCAGGCGCTCCATGCCGGGGCGCTTGTCTTTGACCTTGTCCCAGAACACCGCAGCGTCGCCGACGACGACGAGCGTTGCGTTGGCTGGATCGTAGTGAGCCTTCGCAGCGGCGCCGGCTTGTTCGGCGGTGACGGCGTTGATGTCGGCTGAGTAGGTCTGCAGTTTTTCGAGCGGCAGGCCGTACTGGGCAAGCGCCGAATACTGGCCGGCGAGGCCGGCCGTGGTTTCAACCGAGCGGCCGAAGCCGCCAATGATGACGGCCTTGCGGGCGCCGAGTTCGTTGGCTGGGATGGGCTCGGAACCGAGGCGGGCAAATTCGGACACCATCAGGTCGACCACATCCGGCACCGCGTCGTTGCGGGTCTGGGCGAGGGCGGTGATCGGGCCGGGCTGCTTCCGGGCGGTGAGGCCAGAGTTGGCGCCGTAGGAGAGGCCGCGCTTGATGCGGATCTCGGCGTTGAGGCGCGCGGAGTAGCCGCCGCCCAGAACGTTGTTGGCGACGACGGTGGGGAAATAGTCATCCGCCATCCGCGCCGGGCCGACGCGTCCGAGGAGGACAACGGCCTGTCCGATCTTCGGCATGTCGATGGCCAGTGCGCGCGGGGGCAGGGCAGCGCCAGCGGCGACAGCCGAAGCGAGCGGCGTTGTGGGCTTGGCCCATGCGCCGAGTGCGCTTTCGGCCAGCGCGAAGCCGGCTTCCGGCGTCACGTCGCCCGCGATGACGAGCACGGCCGCATCCGGGCGCCAGTTGGCGGCGTGGAAGGCCGAGAGCTGCGCGGTGGTGAGTTCGGAGATCGACTTCTTCGTCGCAACGCCGCCATAGGGGCCGCCGCCGAACAGGGCGCGGGTCATGGCGAGGCTGCCGACCGAGCGGGGCGAACTCATTGCCAGCTCAATGCCGTCGAGCGTTTCGCGCTGGGCGCGGCCGAGTTCTTCAGCGGCGAAGGCCGGGTTCTGGACCACATCCGCCATGATGGCGAAGGCTTCCTTGGCCTTGTCGGAGCGGGTGGAGATGGAAACGTCGGTTGCATCCGCGCCAGCGCCGGCGCCGATGGCGGCGCCAAGGCTTTCGATCTCGCTGGCGATCTGCGTGGCCGAACGGGTCTTGGTGCCGCGCGTGACGAGGTCTGCGGTCATCGAAGCGAGGCCCGACTTGTCGGCGGGGTCGAACGCGCTGCCGGTGGAGATGCGCAGGCTGGCGCTGATCAGCGGCAGGCCAGGCTTGTTGGCGACGATGACGCGAAGGCCGTTGGCCAGTGTCTTCTCCGATGAGCCGGGGACTTTGGCTTCGACAGGCGCGCCAGCTTCGGGCGGGGCGACGCGAGCGCCTTCTGCGGCAAGCGTGTAGGTCGGGATATCGGCCGCGGCGATCTCGATCTTCGAGGTCTGGATCGTCGGGGCATCGGCGAAGGTCGCTTCGGGTGCGCCTTTCTGGTCTTCCTCCGGCAGGTATTTGATCGTGACGGACTTGGCGTCGTCGAGGATCGCTTTCGCGACGCGCTGGACGTCAGCGGCAGTGACCGTCTGCAGCTTGGCGAGGATTTCGTCCGATGCCTTGGCGTTCTTGTAGAGAATGACGCTGCGCGCGAGTTCATCGGCGCGGCCATCGGATGTTTCGCGGCCTTGCAGCGCGCCGGTGATCAGCTCGTTGCGAGCCTCATCGAGTTCGGCTTGCGTGACTTCGGTATCGCGCAGGCGCGCGACTTCCTTGTTCAGCGCGGCGATGCCTTCGTCAGCTGATCTTCCGCCGGCGAGGATCATGTAGAGCGCATAGATGCCGGGCTGGGCCGTCACTTCGAAGGTCGAGCCAGCGTCGGCGGCGACCTGTTGCTCATAGATCAGCGACTGGTAGAGGCGCGAGGATTGGCCGCTGGTGAGGATCGCATCCATCATCATGATGGCGGCTACATCCGGGCTGTTCGCGTCCGGCTGCGGCCAGGAGATTGCGACGGCGGGCAGCGACACGTTCGGCTCATAGACCGTGTAGGATTTGGCTTCCGTGCGGGCCGGCTCGACCGCCGTTACGCGCGGGATGGCGCGTTCGGGCGTCTTGATGGGGACGAAGTATTTCTCGACATAGCCTTCGAGCTGCGCCTCGCTGAAATTGCCTGAGACAACGAGGATGGCGTTGTCGGGGCGATAGTAGGCGGCGTGGAAGGCGCGCACGTCTTCAACCGTGGCGGCGTCGAGGTCTTCGATCGAGCCGATGCCGGGACGGCCATAGGGGTGAACGTTGAAACCGGATTGGTAGAGATAGAGGCCGAGCAGCTTGCCGTACGGGTTGGAGAGGATGGACTGGCGGAATTCCTCCTTCACCACGTCGCGTTCGGATTTGAAGTTGGCTTCGTCGATAACCAGCGAGCCCATGCGCTCGGCCTCGCCCCAGAGCACGCGCTCGAGATGGTTGGCGGGGACGTTCTCGTAATAGTTCGTGAAATCGTTCCAGGTGGAGGCGTTGTTGAAGCCGCCTGCGTCTTCGGTCAGACGGTCAAAGGTTTCCGGCGGCATGTTGACGGTGGATTTGAACATCAGGTGTTCGAACAGGTG
>JAUYSA010000066.1 GCA_030696545.1 Hyphomonadaceae bacterium | reverse complement strand
CGCTGCATGAACATTCCGGCGAGATACTGCACGGGTTATCTTGGGGATATCGGCGTGCCATACGCTGGGGTGATGGACTTCAGCGCATGGTTCGACGTCTATCTGGGCAATCGCTGGTACGCCTTCGACGCAAGAAATAATAAGCCTCGCATCGGCCGGATCCTGATGGCGCGCGGACGCGACGCCACCGACGTAGCCATCGCCAACACGTTTGGACCCGCCACGCTGGCGGGGTTCACGGTTGTAACTAACGAGGTTTGAGGCGGGGCCCGGAACAATTCTCAATACACCACAGTCGCAACAATGGTGTCGGAGTATGAGCCCGCGCTCACATTCTGTCCGGCGAGTAGCTTGCCGTACATCGAAACCGTCTCTGTGCGCGATGCGCCTAGAGCAAGCAGATAGGAATCTCCCTTCACTCCGGTTCCGCCGGTTCCGTCACCCCAGATGATGGTGCGCCCGGTGTTTGTGTAGATATTGTATGACAGCAAGCTGCCGCTATTGCTCAACTTCCTGGCCGAGACCGACCCATGCACGCCCGGACCAAGGTGTATCTCGTAGGAGATCAACCCCAGCACGAACGCCTTGCAAGTAACGCTGATATCCGCGGCGACCTGGATGTTTCCTGACGCCGTTGGAACATAGGTTCCGAAACTGAGCGGATTGCCACTCACAGAGCACGAGCACTTGACGCCAACGCAGCTTGCGCTCGCTGATCCCGCCATTGCGAGCCAGACAAACGCCGTCAGACCCAAGGCGCGCACGAGCAGCATCATCGCAACGCCGCCATCGTTGATGCATGGCAGACGACCCGGCCTGCATCCCACACCGGCAACGATGCCCGCTTCTCCGGCGCGATAACAACTGCATCGCAGCGATCAAACGCGGTCCGTAAAGAAAGCTGTATCACTTCGCCAGCGTCTGGAATGAACACGCCGCCGTCCGAACCCACCGGATACATCTCGCCGGTATTGGTGTTCGTCATTGTGGACCCTGCCGGCAACGGCGTCCCGTCCTCTTTGAAGACCCTGACCATCAAACCGAATGACTGTGTCGCGCCGAACGCAATCCTGTGGCCTGTTCGATAGCCCGGCGTGACCACGAGTTCTGTACCCTCGAAATCAACCGAGAGTGGCAGGTCCTCTGCGTCGAACGAGATGATATTTCTCTCGAAGGATCGCAGGCCGGGGACGATGATCTTCCCTTCGGTATTGGTGACGCCAACGAGCTGCCTGTCATGGAACACGCGGACACCCGGCTCCTGCCCGACTGAGACAACGACCACCCCGCCGCCAATTGCTGGGGCCGGAATCAGCTCGCCATCGACCGACGCAATACCGCCTCGGGCCGAGAGGCGTATGGCCTCATCTCCGTCGGCGCTGCTGAAGTCGGCCGATACATCACCAAACGGCAAGCGCCCCGTGATGCCGCCCTCGGCGCGGTCGACACCGCCGCTGGCCACGCGCGCGTGATAGCCGATACCGCCGGACACCGGCGCGTCGCTGCGCACACGCATGTCGGCGCCGAGCCGCCGGCCATCATAGTCGACACCAGAACTTGCGGAGGCCCTGCCGCCCAGCGGAATGGAAATTGTCAGCGACGCAACATAGCCGCCCGCTTCTGCGTTGGTTCTCAACGCTGTTGCGAAAACCGAGGCGCCCATGAAACTCGCGGCGTAGTTCAGGCCGATGGCGGAAAAGTTCTCGTTGTAGCGCTCATCTCGATACGCCCAGCTCAGCGAGGCGGAACCATACGCTTCGGTGTTGAGGCCGACAAACATGTTCGAAGCAAGCCGTGCAACGGGCCTGTCCGAGCCAAAGACCCGATAGTCTGGCGTCGCCGCAGTGACGACACCTCCAACCGTGATATGTGACGAGTGATATTCCTGGGCGAGCCGGCCCAGAGCGCCGGCGCCGTCTTTTCCCCCTGAAAACGCCAGCGCGCCTTCGATCTGCCCAAGGGCGGCGTTCGCCAGCATCGCCGACCCACCAATCGATTGCTGGCGGGCGCCGGCCTCAGAGCGAATGCTGACCGTTACTTCGTTTGACAGTCCGCGCGAGTAGCCCGCAGCGACAAACGGATCTTCATAGCCGTCCGTGCTGCCTCCAAAATTCTTGCGCAGTAGGCCGGCCTCGAGACCGTATTTGTCGAGGCCTGGCCTCAGCAGTTCAGGCGCCGAGTAAAAACTTGTGACGATTGTCTGCTCTCGCCCAAGCAGATCCCTCACAACGGTGCGCGCGGTTCCCTCGCCGCTGATGACAGGAATGTCGGTGATACGAAACGGCCCCGCAGGAACGTCCGACTGGAACCGCAATGCGTCGTTGATATAAACGTCAACGGAACTCGGGAGCGTTGAATCGCCCTGCATCACTGGCGTCGGGAACGTGACAAATTCCGGCTGAAGCGAAAAATCCGTCCCCCAGCTTACTCCCGCGAACCGCGCTGGCGCGCTCCATCGCGCTGCCTGTGTGACGGCATCGCCCAGGACAAGTCGATGCGCCGTTGCGGGATCGTCAATCGTCCAGCTCGTTTCCAGGCGTCCGCAGGTCGTCTCTTCTTCGCGACGCGAGCAGAACAGACCAGTTACGCCTGTACCGAAGTCCGAGAACACGCCGAGTTCGGCGAACGCTCCAGACGAAGTTCCATCATTACCCGCCTCGGCATAGAGGTCGTAATTGACAAAGGCCCCCGGCTCGATCGGTGAGACCAGGGCGGCGCGCGAATGACTGGCGGCGACGCTGCTGCCGCCGCCGAAGCAGGCAACCGTGCAATCGATGCTCAGTTTTCCATCCGTCTCATCAACGCGAGCAACCAGCGAGACAATATCCGCTGCATTGACGTAATCCTGCCCTGCAATGTGCTGGCTTACGTCAGCGAACACCATGCCGTTACGCAACAGGTAAGCGGTGGGTAGAAGCAGATCCTCGCCGCGTCGCACAACGAAGATCGCCGGATCGGGATCGCTGCCATTCAGCTGCGGCTCAAGAAGCAGGATTTCATCCGCTCCGTCGTTGGACGAACGAAGCGGCGCGTCGAACGCTTGATCCTGTGATTGCGCTGAAGCTTGCTCGACGGCCACCAGGGCGAGGATGCAGCTGGTGAGTAGAAGGCGACTTCGCCTAGTGGCTGGGAGGCAAGACCTCATAGGAAGTCACCTCGTTCTGATAGGCGGACGTCACCCCGGCTACGACGTGACCTTCGTCAGTCGAAGACTTCGCGGGGCAATATAGCGCCTGCCCCCCGGCAAGAACGTACTTCTGGGCCGGCGAGATGCTTGCCGGCGCCCCGTCCGCCGCCGTCCACACAAGCTTGGCGTGGATGTTTCCCGTGTTGGTTATCTGTATGCAGCGCGGATTGTCGGGCGATGTAAACTCGACCAGCTGGACGCCGCTTTGCGGCCGGCTCGGCGACATGAATAGCGGCAGCAGATACTGCATCTGCAGATGCAGTTGCCCGGCCTGGAGCTCGATGGGGGTAATGTCGCGGAGCAGTAGGCGGTACGCCTTTTCATCGGTGCGGCCCGTATTTTTCTGCATCACGCCGACGCGGATGATCTTCTTTTCACCCGGAGCGAGCTTCACGATTGGCGGCGTGACAACGAGATCGACCGCGGGCTCCAGCTTGTCTTCGCCGCCCTCCTGGCTCCACAGGAACGCCTGCACTTCGAAAATTTTTGTCCGCGCTTCGTCGTTTTGCACGTGCAGCACGACGACCGCCTT
The DNA here is from genome assembly GCA_030696545.1 of Hyphomonadaceae bacterium. Taxonomy (GTDB): domain Bacteria; phylum Pseudomonadota; class Alphaproteobacteria; order Caulobacterales; family Hyphomonadaceae; genus UBA7672. Next base: position 2,871 of record JAUYSA010000066.1, on the reverse strand, counting down.
GTCGCGCTCCATGACAAGCGTTAGCGGCATCAGCGTCACCGCATAAACCGGCTGTAGCGAGCCCGACAAGACCAGCGCCGCCGACGCCGCACACAGGGCTCGAAGGGTGTTGTTCATGGGGCGCTCAAAAGCTGATCGTGGCGGTGACGACATCAGAAAAACTGCCAGCAGCGAGGTTCTGTGCGCCGGCAATGCGCCCATAAATGGTGAGGTTCTGGGTCAGCCCGGTCCCCGTGCCCGCCACCGACGACGAGCCGCCCGTGCCATCCCCCCACACCGTCGTGCGACCGTTGGTTGTGTAGAGGTTATAGGCGAGCGTGGCTGAACCAGTGGTCATCAAGCGAGCCGGGATCGTGCCGCCGACGGTCGTGCCTGCATTCAGCGACACAGTGTAGCTGGCGCTCAGCGTGCATCTGACCTGCACCGTGGATGAACCATCCAGGTTGCTGCCGCTGATCGTCGAGTACACGCCGAACGCCAGGTCCGCAGCGCTGATCGTGCATGCATTCTCTACGGTGGCCGTGACGTTGAAAGTGCTCGTGGCCGTCTGAGCGCTAGCCGCACCGATGGACGCGAACCCAAGCAAAGCAGCAATGAACGGAAGGCGCCATGCCGTCCTGCGAAGTCCGAACAGGATCCTGAGAAGCGGTGCCATCTGCAGCGACCCAACATGCTCAACAAAGGCGCCCCATATGAGTGCCTATAGCACGTTCTCACACATACTGGTTGCTGACTTGTAAACTCCATCAGCGGCTTCGATGACCTAAAACAATGAGCTCCGACAAAGGCGCAAGTCCGCCTGGCGCCAAATGCGGAAGGTGACGGCAGCGTATCAAATGACCGATATGCCTCTGAAGGGAGACTGCGCGTTACCTCCCCACCACAACAGCAATCGGCCGATTGAGCAAAAGAACGCGGGAGGAGACCTCGCCGCCCCCCAGGGCGACCTGTTTTGAAGCTGCCGATGCGACTGCTAGATTGTCAGCGTGTCCGCGCCTTTTCCCTGCCCGTCGGCCGGCGACGCCTGGGAAGGATGGGCAGTCCGGAAGTTCCATGATATCGGGGCCGCGGTACCCGGCGTGGCTAAACCATAGCCGGGCAGCGATGGAGAGTTTCAAATCGTAGTTATCGTGGTCCGGGACAACAACGTCGACCAAGCGTTGAAGGCCCTCAAGAAGAAGATGCAACGCGAGGGCGTCTTCCGCGAAATGAAGGCCCGCACCGCTTACGAGAAGCCGTCCGAGGCCAAGGCGCGTCGGAAAGCCGAAGCCGTTCGTCGGGCGCGCAAATTGGCTCGCAAACGCGCCCAGCGCGAAGGCCTCCTCCCGAAGCCGGTCTCCACCCGGACCTAGAACCGGACGGGCGGCCGCATGAATGCCCGCGCGAAGCGGGCGATCATGACCGCCATGACGATTTCCCAGACACGGTAGATACACCAACATTCGGCCATCTCCTGCGCCGCATGCTCGCGCTGCGTCTCGGCTTCCTTGGCCAGGAGAGCTCACTCTCCTTTGTCGACGTGCCGGTGGCTGGCGGCGTGCGTCATTGGCCTTCCCTCCCCGAACGACTGCAACTCGCCGGACGGCGTTACAGATCGGGCAGGCGCGCAAGCTGCCGGACTCTACAACTCGCTGACCCGTAGGCATTACAATGTCAGCATGGCGCACCACATGAGTCTCTACGCGCGTTCTAAAACGCCGCAGGCGATCCGAGTGCGGTACGTTCCCGTTTAGGCGCCGCATTCTTGCAGCCGACATGGAGACTTCCAATGCAACTGCCCAAAGGCGCCACCGTCGCCGTCACCGACGGCGAAAAGTTCAATCTGTTCCGCAACGCCGGCGACGAAGCCGACCTCAAGCTGACGCCTTTGGCCCATGATGTGCTCAACGCCGCTGATCACCGGGGCTCTACTCCCGGTCGCCATGGCAGCTCAGCCAATCCCGATGGCGGGCAAGACAAGGAAGACGGCTTCTCAGCCGGCGTTGTCGCCCTTCTCAACAGGCAGGTCCTGGAAGGACAGATTTCCCACCTGCTGATCATAGCCGCCCCTCGCACCCTTGGAGCCATTCGGCCGCAATACCACGCCAAGCTGAAGGCGGCCCTGATCGGCGAGATCAGCAAGGATCTCACCGGACACGCAGTGCAGGATGTGGAAAAGGCAATCGCCGCAGCCTAACCCGCGAGTACCCCTCAGGACGTATTGGCTCATCTGACGTGTTAGCTGCCGCATCCGAGCATATTGCTCCGCAACGTCTCCAACCCTGCTCACCGCCGGCTTGGATGTTGTCTCGATCCGAATTTGATCGGCGCCCTCCTTCAAGAGCGAGAACCGCATCCGTCACGCGGCATCTCAACAGTGACCATCTTGCGAAACTGATCTCTGCTACTTTGGCGGCGACTGGGACTTTCCACTTTTCACGAGGCTCCCGAAACTCGCGCCCGCAAAAGGGCCGAAGTCGCGCCCAGTGCGAACGGCTATCGAGTCTCTCGGAGGAATCTCTGTCGCTAAGTCCCGGACAGTTGGGCTGAATTCAGAGTCTCTACGGCCGAAGGGCCGGAGACTGAAACTCCCTGGCTGGGGCGCAGGGATTCGAACCCCGGAATGGCGGTACCAAAAACCGCTGCCTTACCACTTGGCGACGCCCCAGTGCAGGGAGGAGCGGAGAGGTATGCGTTTCGCGCGACGAAAGCAACTACCGGATTCGGCCCTGTTTTGACGCAGTTTAACCCGGTTTGGCCCAGCGCCGGGCCAGCGATTCTTCTCTCGTTTTGAGCCGTTGCGCCCGTTTCTGAAAGCCGCTATAGGCCCCGCTCCGTCGGAGTATAGCTCAGCCTGGTAGAGCGCTTGCTTCGGGAGCAAGAGGTCGTTGG
>JAUYSA010000530.1 GCA_030696545.1 Hyphomonadaceae bacterium | reverse complement strand
ATCGTGCCGGTCGACATCTATATTCCGGGCTGCCCGCCCACCGCTGAGGCGCTGATCTACGGTCTGCTTCAGCTTCAGAAGAAAATCCGGCGTGAGGGGAGCATCGAACGATGAGCCTTCCTTCTCCCGCTGCGATGATCTCCGAACTCAAGCTGCACCTCGAGAGCGTGCAGGCGAAGGCGATCAAGTCGATCACGGTCGTGCATGGCGAGATCACCGTGACGGCGCAGCGCGACAGCATCGCAAAGCTGCTGGAATTCCTGCGCGACGACAGCCAGTGCCGGTTCGAGACGCTGGTTGACCTGTGCGGTTGCGACTATCCGACCGAACCCGAGCGGTTCGAGATTGTCTATCACATGCTGTCGATGCGGCTGAACCAGCGCATCCGCGTGAAGGTTCGCACGGACGAAGCGACGCCCGCGCCGAGCGTAACCAGCGTGTTCCCCGTCGCCAACTGGTATGAGCGCGAAGCGTTCGACATGTACGGCATAATCTTCTCCGGCCACCCGGATCTGCGCCGCATCCTCACCGACTATGGGTTCGAGGGTTATCCGCTGCGCAAGGACTTCCCGCTGACGGGCAGGGTGCAGGTTCGCTATGACGAAGCCCAGAAGCGCGTGATCAACGAGCCAGTTAAGCTGGTTCAGGAATACCGCAATTTCGACTTCCTCTCCCCGTGGGAGGGTATGCAGTCGGTGATCCCGGGCGATGAAAAAGCCGGAGGCCAGAAATAGCCATGGCTGACGACGGCATTCACAAGTCGAACGATCTCGACGATCGCAAGTTCACGATCAACTTCGGGCCGCAACACCCGGCCGCGCACGGCGTGCTTCGCCTCGTGCTCGACCTTGATGGCGAGATTGTTGATCGCGTCGATCCGCATATTGGCCTGCTGCATCGCGGCACCGAGAAGCTGATCGAGTACAAGACCTTCCTTCAGGCGCTCCCTTACTTCGATCGGCTCGACTACGTCGCGCCGATGAACCAGGAGCATGCTTACTGCCTCGCTATCGAGAAGCTGGCGGGCATCGAGGTTCCGATACGCGCGAAATACATCCGCGTGATCTTCTCCGAGATAGGCCGCATTCTCTCGCACCTGCTCAACGTCACAACGCAGGCGATGGACGTGGGCGCGCTCACCCCGCCGCTGTGGGGGTTTGAAGAGCGCGAGAAGCTGATGGTGTTCTATGAGCGCGCGTCCGGTTCGCGGATGCACGCGGCGTATTTCCGTCCGGGCGGCGTCCACCAGGACCTTCCGCCGGAGCTGGTGGAAGACATTCACAAATTCTGCGATCCGTTCCTGAAGGCGCTCGACGATATCGAGACGCTCGTGACTGAAAACCGCATCTTCAAGCAGCGTAACGTTGATATCGGCGTTGTTTCGGTTGAGGACGCGCTCGCTTGGGGCTTCTCGGGCGTGATGGTGCGTGGATCGGGTCTGGCATGGGATCTGCGCCGCGCCGAGCCTTACGAGATCTACTCGGAACTCGACTTCAAGATTCCGGTCGGCAAGAATGGCGACTGCTGGGACCGCTATCTCTGCCGCATCGAAGAGATGCGCGAGAGCATCAAGATCATCAAACAGTGCATCGACAGGATGCCGGTTGGCCCCGTGCTTCCCGAGCATTCCAAGTACGCGCCGCCGCGCCGCGCCGAAATGAAGTCGTCGATGGAAGCGCTGATCCACCACTTCAAGCTCTACACGGAGGGCTTCCACGTGCCCGCCGGCGAGATCTATGCCTGCGTCGAGGCGCCCAAGGGCGAGTTCGGCGTCTATCTTGTGACCGATGGCGGCAACCGTCCGTATCGCCTCAAGATCAAGGCGCCGGGTTACGCCCACCTTCACGCGATGGACCATCTGTGCCGCGGCCACATGCTCGCGGACGTGTCGGCCGTGCTGGGCTCGCTGGACATCGTGTTCGGGGAGGTCGACCGTTGAGCCACCGCCGTTTCCATCATCCCGAAAACCACGAGGCGTTCGCGTTCTCTTCGGCGAGCGAAGAACAGATCGCGTGGTGGGAGCGCAAATATCCCGCCGAGCGTCGCGCTTCGACGGTTATCCCCGCGCTCTGGATTACGCAGAAGCAAAATGCGGGCTGGCTGTCCGAGCCTGCCCTGCGCGCGGTCGCTGACCGGCTCGGCATGACCTACATCCGCGTGTACGAGATCGCGACCTTCTACACGATGTTCAACCTGGAGCCGGTGGGCAAATACCACTTCCAGGTTTGCGGCACGACGCCATGCGCGCTGCGCGGCGCCGACAAGCTGAAGGACTTCTGCGAGCGCAAGATCGGACCGAAGGGTCACGTGTCGGGCGGCGGCAAGTTCTCGTGGGTTGAAGTGGAATGCCTCGGCGCCTGCGTGAACGCGCCGATGATTCAGATCAACGATTACTATTACGAAGACCTGACGATCGAGACGCTCGAAAAAATCATCGACGACTTCGCTTCTGGCAAAGAGCCCGAGCCGGGCACGTATGTGAAGCGCCAGACGTCTGCTCCCGAAGGTCCGCCGACGTCGCTGACCGATGAGAGCCTGTATGATGGCTCCAAAGGAAAGCCGCTCGCGGCCATTCCGAACGCTCCCAAGCCGCCTGAGCCGGCGCAGACATGAGGGGCGCAATCGTGATCAATGAATCGAGCCCGAAGAAGGTCGCTGCGCGAAAGCTGCTGTTTGCGGTTTTCCTCGAAGGCGTTTCCGTCATCGCCGGCATTTTGGCCTACGCGCTGACCGGCAGCTGGCTCTGGCTCGCCATCGGCGTTCTGGGCGGGCTGGGTTTTGCCCTGCCAGCCATCATCGTTTTTGTTCGTGCAAGCATGGAGGAGCGCAACAGTGCTTCTCGATAAAGATCGCATCTTCACCAACCTGTACGGGCGCCAGGACTGGCGACTGGAAGCTGCGAAGCAGCGCGGCGCGTGGAACTCCACGAAGGAGCTGATGCAGTTCGGGCCGGAGTGGATCTGCGACCAGATCAAGGCGTCGGGATTGCGTGGCCGTGGCGGCGCCGGCTTCCCGACGGGCCTGAAGTGGACCTTCATGCCGAAGGTGGTGAAGGACCGTCCGCACTATCTCGTCGTCAACGCGGATGAATCCGAACCCGGCACCTGCAAGGACCGGGACATCATGCGCCACGATCCGCATCTGCTGATCGAAGGCTGCCTGATCGCGGCTTTCGCAATGCGCGCGAACAAGTGCTACATCTACTTGCGCGGCGAATACATCTACGAGCGCGAAGTGCTCGAGAAGGCCATCGCCGAAGCCTACGCTGCCGGTCTCGTCGGCAAGAATGCGTGCGGCTCGGGCTGGGATTTCGACATCTACGCCCACCACGGCGCCGGTGCTTACATCTGCGGTGAAGAGACTGCACTGCTTGAAAGCCTTGAGGGCAAGAAGGGCCAGCCGCGCCTGAAGCCGCCATTCCCGGCTAACGCCGGCCTCTATGGCTGCCCGACGACCGTGAACAATGTCGAGTCGATCGCTGTCGCGCCCACCATCCTGCGCCGTGGCGCCGGCTGGTTTGCGGGCTTTGGCCGTCCGAACAACACGGGAACGAAGGTGTTCTGCATCTCCGGCCACGTCGAGCGGCCGTGCAACGTCGAAGAAGAGATGTCGATCCCGCTGAAGACGCTGATCGAAGAGCATTGCGGCGGCGTGCGCGGCGGCTGGGGCAACCTGAAGTCTATCATTCCGGGCGGCTCGTCCGTGCCGATGATCCCGAAGGATATCTGCGACACCGTCCTCATGGATTTCGATGCCCTGCGCGACGTGAAGTCGGGCCTTGGCACCGCAGCCGTCATCGTGATGGACAAGTCGACCGACCTGGTTCGCGCGATCGCTCGCATTGCGTACTTCTACAAACACGAGAGCTGCGGCCAGTGTACGCCGTGCCGTGAAGGCACCGGCTGGATGTGGCGCGTACTCGAGCGGATGGTGAAGGGCGAGGCCGAAACCTCTGAGATAGACACGCTTCTGGACGTGGCGTCGCAAGTTGAAGGCCACACGATCTGCGCGCTGGGCGATGCGGCTGCGTGGCCGATCCAGGGCCTGATCCGTCACTTCCGTCAGGAAATCGAAGACCGCATCACGAACTACCGTCAGGGCCGCCCGCACGTTCAGGGCCACACACTGGCGGCGGAGTAGGGCATGCTGTTGGAATTCGCCAGCGATAGACCCGAGTTCAACCTAGCCGGTGGCGTGACGCTGAAGAGCGCCATGCGCAATTCGAACGGGCTTGGGCAACGCGTTGGCGGTAACTTTGAGAGCAAGCAATGGCTTTTAAAGTTCGACAGAAAAGCTGGCCTAAATTGGGGTGCCGTCGAATATTTTATTGCTAATCCCAGACCTCAACGAGACTCGCGTATCTTCGAGACTGTCCGCGATCATGATCGTTTCGGACTCATGGGTATCGAGGAAGGTGCATCACCGAACTGGATCGAAATGTTTCTTTCCGATGCAGAGTACCAGCAATTGAGGGAACTGTGCTTGGAGATGTTAAAGTTCCGAGACCCCCATATCGTCGTGTCGCATATCGAGTTCGGCGGCTTTAAGGGCGACCACGACGCTGGCTTTGACATTGAAATAGGCCCAACGCTGGAAGAGTTCCTCGACGGCGAGTACGCGTTGACTTCGTTGTTTAATATGTCGGTCGTGCCTGCGCCATCGAGGGTTTCGCAATGACCGACACCGTCAAACTCGTCGTTGATGGCGTCTCTGTGGACGCCCCGAAAACCTACACGCTGCTGCAGGCCTGCGAGCTGGCTGGCGCCGAGATCCCGCGCTTCTGCTATCACGAGCGCCTGTCGATCGCCGGCAACTGCCGCATGTGCCTCGTCGACTGGGTCGGCGCGCCGAAGCCAATCGCGTCTTGCGCCCAGACCGTGGGCGACATGGCGCCGAAGAAAGACGGCACGCCGCACGAAATTTCCACCAAGTCGCCGCGCGCCATCAAGGCCCGCAATGGCGTGATGGAATTCCTGCTGATCAACCACCCGCTGGATTGCCCGATCTGCGACCAGGGCGGCGAGTGCGACCTGCAGGACCAGGCGATGGGCTATGGCCGCGCCGCGTCGCGCTATTCGGAGAACAAGCGCGCGGTCGACGACAAGAACATGGGCCCGCTGGTCAAGACGATCATGACCCGCTGCATCCAGTGCACCCGCTGCGTGCGCTTCGCGGCTGAGGTTGCCGGCGTGGATGAAATCGGCCTCGCCAACCGTGGCGAAGACGCCGAGATCACGACCTATCTCGAAAAGTCGCTGACGTCGGAACTCTCCGGCAACGTCATCGACCTGTGCCCGGTCGGCGCGCTGACCTCCAAGCCATACGCTTTCAACGCGCGCCCGTGGGAGCTGCGCAAGACCGAGAGCATCGATGTGATGGACGCCATGGGCGCCGCCATCCGCGTTGATGCGCGTGGGCCCGCCGTGATGCGCATCCTTCCGCGCGTCAACGAAGAGATCAACGAAGAGTGGATCTCCGACAAGACGCGCTTCGTGTGGGACGGTCTCGGCCGCCAGCGCCTCGACAAGCCTTATGTGCGCGAGAATGGCGCCCTAGCAGAAGCGACGTGGGATGTGGCGCTGAAACGTGCCGCCGAGATGTTGAAGGTGTCGGCCGACCAGATCGGCATAATTGCCGGCGACCTGGCTGACGCCGAAAGCATGAAGGCCGCGATGGACCTCGCCGCTTCGCTCGGCGCGAAGTCGATCGACTGCCGCCAGGATGGCGCAAAGCTCGGCCTCGCTGCCGATGGCTCGAAGCTGCCGCGCGAGAGCTATTTGTTCAACTCCACGATCATGGGCATCGACGAGGCGGATGCGATCGTCCTCATCGGCGTGAACCCGCGCAAGGAAGCGGCGGTTCTAAACGCTCGCCTTCGCAAGGCATGGCTGCGCATGGTTCCGGTCGCGCTGCTCGGCGAGCGCGTTGATCTGACGTTCGACTACAATTATCTGGGCGCAGGCCCGGACAGCTTGAAAGACCTGAAGGCCGGGCATCCAGTGTTTGACGCGCTGACGGGCGCGAAGCGTCCGCTGGTCATTCTCGGCCAGGGCGCGCTCACGCGTGGCGATGGCGCGGCTGTGCTGCACGCCGTTTCGGCATTCGCGGCGGCGGCTGGCTGCTTCAAGGATGGCTGGAACGGTTTCAACGTTCTGCACACGGCGGCTTCGCGCGTCGGTGGCCTCGACATGGGCTTCCTGCCGTCTGCCGGCGGCAAAGACGTCGCGGACATCGTCGCGGGCGCTCAGTCGGGCGACATCAAGACTGTGCTTCTGCTGGGCGCTGATGAGATCGACACCTCGAAGCTCGGCAAGGCCAACGTCATCTACATCGGCAGCCATGGCGACAACGGCGCCCACCGCGCCGACGTAATCCTGCCGGCGGCCGCCTACACGGAAAAATCGGCCACTTACGTCAACACCGAAGGCCGCGTCCAACGCACGCAGCGCGCCGTGGCGCCCAAGGGCGACGCGCGCGAAGACTGGGCCATCATCCGTGCGCTCTCTGCCTATGTCGGCAAGACGCTGCCGTATGACACGCTGGCGCAACTTCGCGAGAAGCTGGGCAAAGATCACCCCACCTTCCTCGGGCTCGACTTCGCGCCGGGCACGCACGCGAACAGCGTAGCGCCCCCTTATGGCGCGGCCGGCGCAATGCAATCGACTGGCTTCACCACGCCGATCAAGGCGTTCCACCTGACCAATCCGATCGCGCGCGCGTCGCGCACCATGGCGGAATGCGCCGAGCTTGCTGCGGGTGTAAACCCCGCGGTTGCGGCGGAATAGGGGGAGGGCAGAATGGAAAACCTCTTCCAGTGGGGCGGCGGAATGTGGGGCGGCATCGGCCTGGCCCTGCTGCAGATCGTTGCGTTCGTCGTAATCCTGCTCGTTCTGATCGCGTTCCTTCTGCTGTTCGACCGCAAGGTCTGGGCGGCGGTGCAGATGCGCAAAGGCCCGAACGTAGTCGGCCCGTTCGGTCTGCTGCAATCCTTCGCGGACCTCATCAAGTTCATTCTCAAGGAAGTCATCATCCCCGCAGGCGCCAACAAGACGGTGTTCCTGCTCGCTCCCATCATCACGCTGACGCTGGCGCTGGTCGGTTGGGCCGTCATTCCCGTCGCGCCTGGCTGGGTGATCGCAAACCTCAATGTGGGCGTGCTGTACCTGTTCGCGATCTCGTCGCTGGGCGTTTACGGCATCATCATGGGCGGCTGGGCGTCCAACTCGAAATACCCGTTCCTTGGCGGCCTGCGTTCGGCTGCGCAGATGGTTTCCTACGAAGTCTCGATCGGCTTCGTGATCGTGTCGGTGCTGTTGCTGGTAGGCTCGCTGAACCTCAGCGATGTCGTACACAACCAGGAGGGCGGCATCTGGAACTGGCACGCGTTCGCGTTCCCGACCATCTTCGTGATGTTCCCGATGTTCGTGATCTTCTTCATCTCGGCGCTGGCGGAGACGAACCGCCCTCCGTTCGATCTGCCGGAAGCCGAATCCGAACTCGTGGCTGGCTATCAGGTCGAATACTCGTCCTCGCCGTATCTCATGTTCATGATCGGCGAATACGTTTCGATCGTGCTGATGTGTTCGATGCTGACCATCCTGTTCTTTGGCGGATGGCACATGCCGATCCCGATCCCGGGCGTGGATGGACTTCCGGATTGGTTGCTCAGCCTGGGCGGGCTGCTGGTGTTCATCGGCAAGACGACGTTCTTCTTCTTCCTGTTCGCGATGGTGAAGGCGATCGTGCCGCGCTACCGCTACGACCAGCTGATGCGGCTGGGCTGGAAGATCTTCCTGCCGACCTCACTTGTGGCGGTCGTGATCGTGGCGGCTTACGTGACCTTCATGACTGCGCCGGTCCGGCAGGAATTCGACAGGCTCGACGCCGACAAGAGCGGCTATCTCGAAGCGAGCGAGTTGGCTGCTGTTACGCTGCCGATGGACGTGGATGTGAATAACGACGGCAAGGTTAGCTTCGCCGAATACCGTGGCGAGGCGAGGAGCTAGCATGTCGATCGGACAAGCCATTCGAGGCGCCCTGCTGACGGACTTCATCGGCGCCTTTTTCCTGGCGATGCGCCAGTTCTTTACGCGCAAGGCGACCGTGAACTACCCGTTCGAGAAGGGCCCGCTGTCGCCGCGCTTCCGTGGCGAGCACGCGCTGCGCCGCTATGCCAATGGCGAAGAGCGTTGCATTGCTTGCAAGCTGTGCGAGGCGATCTGCCCGGCGCAAGCCATCACGATCGAAGCAGAACCGCGCGAAGATGGTTCGCGCCGCACGACCCGCTACGACATCGACATGGTGAAGTGCATCTATTGCGGCTTCTGCCAGGAAGCCTGCCCGGTGGACGCCATCGTCGAAGGACCGAACTTCGAATTCGCGACGGAAACGCGCGAGGAACTCTACTACGACAAGGAACGGCTTCTGGAGAATGGCGACCGCTGGGAACGCGAGATCGCACGCAATCTGGAACTCGACGCACGGTATAGATAGAAGGGCGCGGCTCGCGGCAGCGAGTCGGGCTGGATGAGCTGCTCTGAGGCCCCATCCGGGGTGTTTTTGAACCAAAGGAAGAGGAAAGCCACGCCATGGCGCTGATCGCTTTCTACATCCTCTCGACGATCGTCGTGCTGTCTGCGCTGTTTGTCGTGGCGGCGCGCAACCCGGTGCATTCCGTGCTCTGGCTGATCCTGACGTTCTTCACGTCGGCCGGCCTGCTGGTGCTTATCGGGGCCGAGTTCCTCGCGATGTTGCTGGTCGTCGTCTATGTCGGCGCCGTGGCCGTGCTGTTCCTTTTCGTCGTCATGATGCTCGA
>JAUYSA010000376.1 GCA_030696545.1 Hyphomonadaceae bacterium | reverse complement strand
TGAGCAAGGATCGTCACGCCGAGTTGGTCCTTCACCGGCACGACGGATTTCTTGAAGCGGCCTTCTTTCCAGGCTTTCGCCGCGCGGCGCTGGCTCTCGACCGCGTAAGCGTCGACGTCATCGCGCGAGAAGCCGTATTTGGTCGCGATCAGGTCGGCGCCGATGCCCTGCGGAGCAAAGTACGACTTCATCGCGATCTCGGGGTTCGACGCCCAGGCGCCGCCGTTTGATCCCATGGGAACGCGCGACATTGCTTCAACGCCGCCGCCGATTGCCATATCGGCCTCGCCAGTCATGACCTTGGCGGCCGCGATGTTGCAGGCTTCGAGGCCAGACGCACAGAAGCGATCAACCTGCACGCCCGCCGTCGTTTCCGAGTAGTCGGCGTTCAGCACAGCGATACGCGCGATGTCCGAGCCCTGCTCGCCGATCGGCGTCACGCAGCCGAGGATCACGTCATCGACCTTGGAGGTGTCGAGATTGTTGCGCTCCTTGAGCGCCCTAAGCGCCTGGGTCGCCAGTTGCAGCGCGGTGATCTCATGCAGCGAGCCGGTGTTCTTGCCCTTGCCGCGCGGTGTGCGGACTGCGTCGTAGATATAGGCTTCGGCCATGTCGGCCTCCTTTTGATTCACTGCCCCGCGAACGGGAAGGAAGCGGACGCCTCAGGTATGGCGTCCGTCAGAATGCGTCTGCGCTGAGCGCCATAACGGACGTCGCGCCTGTCTTTACCTTTGCGAGATGTGACGTAGCGTCAGGCAAGACCCGATCAAAATAATACCGGGCAGTAGCAAGTTTGTCGGAATAGAATCTGTCGCCCGAGTCTTCCTTGGCGAGAGCCGCCTTCGCCATCTTCGCCCACATCAGGGCCAAGCCAGTCAGGCCGAACAACTGCAGGTAATCGTGGCTCGATGCGCCGGCATTGTCGAAGTTCGACATGCCGTTCTGCATCAGCCACATCGTGGCTTCCCTGAGCTGCGCTGTGGCCGTGCGAACACCCTCGACATAGGGCTTCATCTTCTCGTTCGCTTCGTTCTCCGAGACGAACTCTTCGAGGTCAGAGAAGAAACCGAACACCGCCCGGCCGCCGTTCGCCGCCAGCTTGCGGCCGACGAGATCCAGCGCCTGGATGCCGTTCGTGCCTTCATAGATCAACGCGATACGCGCATCGCGCACGAACTGTTCGACGCCCTGGTCGAGCGTGTAACCCGTGCCGCCATGCAGTTGCAGCGCGTCCGACGCGCACTTGAAGCCGCGGTCAGTCAGGAAGCCTTTGATCACTGGCGTGAGCAACGCCATGCGATCGTCTGCCTTCTCACGCACATGCGCATCCGGCGAGACATGCAGCAGGTCGCCCTGAAGCGCCGTCCAGTAGGTGAACGCACGCGCGCCTTCAGTGAAGGACTTCATGTCCATCAGCATGCGGCGAACGTCCGGATGAACGATGATCGGATCAGCGGGCTTGTCCGGCGCCTTTGCGCCGGTGATCGACCGGCCCTGCAGACGCTCACGCGCGAAATCCGCCGCGTTCTGGAACGCGACTTCAGCCTGCGCGAGCCCCTGCATCCCCACGCCGAGCCGCGCTTCGTTCATCATGACGAACATGGTGCGCATGCCCTTGTGGGCTTCGCCAACGAGGAAGCCCGTCGCGCCTTCATAGTTCATCACGCACGTCGCGTTGCCGTGGATGCCCATCTTCTCTTCGAGGCCGCCACACTGGAACGAGTTGCGGGCTCCCAGAGACCCATCAGCATTCACGAGGAACTTCGGCACGATGAAGAGAGAGATGCCCTTTATACCTTCCGGACCGCCTTCGATGCGCGCGAGCACAAGCTGGATGATGTTCGGCGCGAGATCCTGCTCGCCGCCCGAAATCCAGATTTTCTGTCCCGTGATCTTGTAGGAGCCATCCGGCTGCGGAACCGCCTTCGTGCGGATGAGACCCAGATCAGTGCCGCACTGAGGTTCAGTGAGGTTCATAGTGCCGGACCATTTGCCGGTCATCATGTTGGTCAGGTAGGTTTTCTTCTGCTCGTCCGACCCGCCGGTCTGGATCGCCTCAGCCGCGCCACGCGTCAGGCCGGGATACATTGAGAACGCCATGTTCGCCGAGGAACACATTTCAAGGAAAGGCATCGAAACAACGCGCGGAAGCCCCTGCCCGCCCCATTCCGGATCGGCAGAGATCGCCATCCAGCCATCGTCAGACATCTGCTGGTAAGCTTCACGGAACCCTTTCGGCGTCGTGACCGATCCATCCGGATTACGCTTGCAACCCTGCTTGTCGCCAATCGCGTTGATCGGCTGCAGGACCTCGCTAGCGAACTTCGCTCCGCCATCGAGCACGGCATCGATCACGTCAGCCGGCGCATCAGCGAACCGGGGCAGGTTTGAATAGCTGCCTATCTCAAGCACTTCATTGAGCAGGAACTTCATGTCCCTGAGCGGCGCCTGATACTTGGGCATACGTCTTGACCCTCCAGCCATGCTTTGCGGCCGATGACCTCCCCACATAAGCCAACGAAATCGAGAGCGGAAGCTCCCGTTTTACACGTGCTCAGCCCAGCCGTGTTAGCGCCCGGCAGACGTTGGGGAACCAGAAACCTGCCATAAACAATCTTGCCCTAACCATGGCTTCGCTGAAGGCGCTGCTGGGGTTATCGCATGGAACGAAATACTCAGGCCGCGCCCAAGCCGCTGTTCGACGCGGCGCGCATGCGCCACTACCCGATCATAATCCTGGCCCTGGTCGCGATGGGCATTGTCGGCCTGATCGCGACCTCCCGGGACATGGTCGATTTCCGCGGCAAGCCGCTTGGATACGACTTTATCACCTTCTGGGGCGCTTCAAGCCTGACACTGGAAGGAAGGCCCGAAGCCGCATTCGACCCTGTTGAAACCGTTGCCGCACAGGCAAAAGCGGTGGGCGGCAGCGAGGTCGAATTCTTCTGGCACTATCCGCCTCCCTATCAGCTCGTGACCGCACCACTCGCTCTGATGCCGTATCCACTGGCGTTCATCGTGTTCGCGATGGCTGGCTCCGCCGCTTACCTGTTTGCGCTGCGACCGCTGCTGAACCAGCCCCATCCCGGCCTGCTGCTGGCGGCGTTCCCCGCAACCATCATCTGCCTCTACCACGGCCAGAACTCCATGTTTTCCGTGGCTTTGCTCGCCGGCGCGATCATCCTTGGATCACGCGGTCCACGAGATCAGCTGCTTGCGGGCGTGTGCATAGGGCTTCTGGCCTACAAGCCGCAGCTCGGCATCCTGATCCCCTTTGCGCTGGCAATTGCAGGGCAGTGGCGAATGTTCGCGGCCGCCGCCGTAACGGCCCTCTGCTTCATGGGCGTTTCGACGCTCGCATTTGGACCGGGTCTATGGTCGACGTTCTTCGGCAACCTGCATTTCGTCAACGAACTGGTCGAAAGCGGCAGCCTGCCCTGGGCCAAGATGCCGAGCGTGTGGGTGACGCTGCGAACCTTTGGCGTTCCTGAAACTGCAGCATATGCGGTCCACGGCGCCGTCGCGCTCGCAAGCGCCGGCTTGGCCATGTGGATATGGCGCCGCTGCGGCATGACCCGCCTTTCCTGGTCCGTGCTGATCGTGGCGACCCTGACGATCTCGCACTACCTGTTCGACTACGAACTGACGCTGCTCGCAGCGCCGGTCGCAATCCTGATGAGCGACATGGCGGAACGCGGCGCTACGCGTACTGAAAAGCTGATTTTGCTGGCCTCCATCGTCCTGTCGGGAGTGACCGGACCCCTGGGCGAGGCGGGCATACCCACCGGCACGCCGCTTATCCTCGCGATGCTGTGGCTGACCACCAGCCGCGCACTGACTGAAGCAAAACCGAGCGAAGTGCGCCGCCGCTTCCCATGGAAGCAGCGGCGACTTTCAGATCAGACAGGTCGCCTTAGCTAGCTATCAAGATGGGCAGAGTCGCCATCAAGGCCGGCCCGCGCGACGCGTTCGTAAGCGCGTGCGGACTGCTCAACCTCGGCGCCCGGTCCGAGTTCCTGTAGCTTCTCTTCGGTCCACTTGACGCCCTTGTTGAGCGTCTCAAGTGCCGCCTCGATATCTTCGCGCTGCTTCTCAAGATTCTTGATTTGCTCGCGCGACTTCTTAAGCGATAGCTTCAGCTGAGCGCGGTGCCCTTCAAGGGTGTAGAGATCAAGGATCTCGCGGATATCTGACAGCGAGAAACCTACGCTCTTGCCCTGCAGGATAAGCTTCAGCCTGGCGCGATCCCGCGTTGAATAAACGCGGTTGAGCCCGTCACGCGTTGGCGAAAGCAGGCCCTTGTCTTCGTAGAAGCGCAACGCACGCGGCGTGACCTGAAATTCGCGCGCGAGTTCGCTGATCGTGTACGTTTTCAATCTCTTCCTCCCGTTCGTTTTTTATTGCTCCGTGGGTGAGCACGGGCCTGCGTCTTTTAATTAACGCTCAGTAATACGTAACGTTAGCTGCCCCTAAGGTCAATTCGGAGCTCGTAGCGGATTTCCGATGCCGGGAATTAACGTTTAACGCCCGTTAACCGTATCCCGGCCAACTGGCCGTTGGTGCGGGCGTAGGACAGGCTCCCGCATCGATTCGGAGCTGTGATGAGCCAGGCACCCTGGAGCGTAAAAGGAATTGACCCAAAGGCGAGGGAACTCGCCAGGGAGCGCGCGCAGCGTCAGGGCGTGACGCTTGGGCAGTACCTCAACTCCCTGCTCCTTGAAGGGGATTCAGCCGCTTTCGAGGAAATCGACCTTTCCGATACTCTGCCCCGTCCGTCCGTCATTTCTGCAGATCACGACCTCCGCCGCATGTCGCAAGAGATCGACATGCTGTCCCAACGCCTGGAGGCTTCGACCTCCCGTTCGGCGCGCGCGGTGTCGGGAATCGACAAGTCCATTCTCGGCCTGATGGGAAAAGTGGATGCGTCCGGCAAGGCGCAGCTTCAGGCGCTTGAGCGCGTCACACGCGCGCTCGGCGAAATCGAAACCACGCAGACCGCCCTGCGCTCGCGCATCGAGACAATCGAATCCGGCCACGGCAACGCGCCAACACTCGACGCGCTCAAGACTCTGGAAGCCTCTCTCGGCCGCCTGTCGGAAACGGTTCAGTCACGCGCGCAGGATGAGGAAGAATTCCGCGCCCTGTTCGACGACAAGGTCAATCGTGTTGCCTCCAAGGTCGATGACGTCGCCCGCTCTGTGGACGCAACCGTCACCAATGCGATCCGCTCGAACGCCTCCGGCCTCGCCGGCCGCGTTGATCAGATCGAGGAGAAGATGTCCTCGGTCGAGCGCCGGATCGAGGCCGGCATAAACAAGATTACCGACGCCGCCACCCGCTTCGAACTCTTCGAGACGAAAGCCGAGCGCGCCGTGGGCGACACCACGTGGCGCATGGAGCGTGCGCTTGAAACCACGCTGAATCGCTCGCGAGCGATGTCGAAGGAAGTGCTCGACCGGGTCGATGGCATCGAGGAA
Organism: Hyphomonadaceae bacterium; assembly: GCA_030696545.1. GTDB lineage: Bacteria > Pseudomonadota > Alphaproteobacteria > Caulobacterales > Hyphomonadaceae > UBA7672. The sequence goes on along the minus strand of JAUYSA010000376.1, from coordinate 15,786 downwards.
AAAACCCGCGAAGCCATGAATGGTCTGGGCGATGCGGTTGCGCGCATCACCGAGCGCGTCACCCGCGCCGAGCGCAAGTCCGATACCGCAATGAGCGTGCTCGAACGCGCCGTCACCGATATCGACGAGCGCGTCCAGAAGGGCGGCGGCCGTCAGCAGGCTGAAGACTTCGCGCAGCTGCAAGTTGTTTTCCAGAAGCGTCTCGACAGCCTAGCCGAAGACCTGTCGCGCCCCATTCATGCCGTACGCGCGGATGTCGAACGCCGGCTCGAAGAAGTAACGCGCGCCGCCAACCCGGAGAAGCTTGAGCGGCTCGAGCGCACGATCCGCCAGCTGCAGGAACAGATCCAGGTCACAGAAGCCCGTCAGGCGGACGCCGTCGAGGCGATGAGCTCGCAGGTTGACCGGCTTTCGCGCGCTGTCGACGAGCGTCTCCGCTCGGTTGAAGCGCGCAATGACCAGCGCTCGATTGATGACGTGCGCCGCGAGATGACGCGCCTTGCGGACACGATCGACGCACGGCTGGACAACGTCGAAACTTCCGGGCGCGCCGCGCAGGACGCCATCGGCCGTCTGAATACGGCTGTGGATGACAAGCTGCAGGCTCTGGAAAAACGAGGAGCCGGCGCGATCGACGCTGTCGGCGAACAGGTCGCGCTGGTGGCCGAGCGGCTGCAGAAACGCCACGATGACAGCGTTCAACGCCTGTCCGATCGCATCGCCGAAACGGCTACAGCTGCCCGTCCGCTGGACAACGCCGAGGTCGACCGACTTGCCGACCGCCTGGATGAGCGCGTCAAGGAAAGCGAACGCCGCAGCGCCGAAGCTATCGGTCAGATCGGCGAACAGGTGGCGCGCGTCGCAGACCGCCTGCAGACCCAACATGCGGAATCGCTGCGCGCTTTTGAAACTCGCCTCTCTGACTCGGGCCGCAGCTACGAGAACAAGCTAAGCGACGTCCTTTCTGAAGTGCAGCGGCGCATGGAAGAGGTTGGGGATCAATCGACTGCCCTGTTGGGGCCAATGCAGAAGACGGTGTCGTCGATCGCTCGCCGTCTCGAAGGACTTGAAGACACTCGCCGGGACGGCCTCTCCCCGGAAGTCACCCGGGACATTCCGGTCGTGCCGGACGAATATGTCATCCTTGACGACGACCCGATCGATCCGGTCGCGGATGTTCTGAGGGCTGCTCCCGCTGCATTCGCGGCAATCGAGCAGGCTGACGCCGAGATCGACACAGCGGATATCGTTGGCGTGGAACCGCCGCCCTTCGATCGCAAGACTGACCCGCGCGATGCGCATCTTTTTTCTGATGACGCGACTGACGCCGCTCCAATTGCGCCGCCCCCGCCCCCCGCATCAGGCGAAGCCGCAAAGCGCATCGAGGACCTACTGGAAACCGATGACGTTTTCCTTGGCCCGCCGCCGGCTGGGGAGTTCGTCGCCGACCTCCCATCCGATGACAGCCGTGAGAAACTGGCGCCGGGTTATCTGGAAGAAGCCCGCCGCGCCGCTCGCCAGGGCCGCCGCATCGCTCCGGTCACAGCCAAGAAGGGCATAGGCAAAGGCCCTCTGATCGCATCCGGTATGCTCGCAGTCGCCGTTGCCGGAGGAGCTGCCTTCACGGTTATGCGCGGCAAGCAGGAAGCGCAAAGCGACGACTTCGCCAAACAGGATCCAGCAGCGCCAGCGCAGGCTTTGGCCGCGCCGGGCACAGCTGAGGCTGTTCTGTTCAATGAGCCCGCTGACGAAGCGGCCGCGCTACAGACAAACGACCTGTTCGAGGAAACGCCGGCCACGGCAGCTGCGTCTGCGACGAAGCCCGCAGATGCCGCCAAGGCGGCGGCCGCTCCCGCCGTGACACTTGCCGATGCCGTTCGCAGCGGCGATCCGGTTGCCCTGCTCGATTACGCACTCGAACTGCTCCAGAGCGGCGACAAGGCCAAGGGTGTCCAGGTACTCAAGGACGCGGCTGGACGCGGCCTTGTCATGGCCGACTATAGACTGGCCAAGCTATATGAGCGCGGCGAAGGCGTTCCGCGCGATATGGCGGCTTCGAGACAATGGACGGAGAAGGCTGCTGTCGGCGGCAATGTGAAGGCCATGCACGACCTCGCGGTGTTCTATGCCGAAGGCGACGCTGGCCCGCAGAGCTATGCTGCCGCTGTTGAGTGGTTCCGTCAGGCGTCCGATCACGGCCTGGTGGACAGCCAATACAACCTCGCCGTGCTATACGAGAAGGGCCTTGGCCTCACCCAGGACAAGTCTGAAGCTGCGTACTGGTATGAGGTTGCTGGCCGTGCAGGAGATCAGGATGCCGGCCGCCGCGCCCGCACGATCCTCGGCGAAATGCAGCCCACCCAAGCTGAAGCAATCAAGCGAAAGGCCCGCGCGTTCGCGCCAAAACCCGGCATTGCCCGTGCGAATGGCGAATTCGGCCGACGGGCGTGGGATATCGCGTCGCCTGCGCAAGTGACCGAAGCCCAGCGCCTTCTGGTTCGCCTCGGCTTTGCTCCTGGAACCGCCGACGGCAAGATGAATGCCCGCACAGCAGAAGCCATTCGCGAGTTTGAACGGGATAACGACCTGCCCGTTACCGGCGAGGCCAGCGTCTCGCTGCTTCGCCAGCTTCGGGCAGCCACGCTGAATATCACCGAGTAACGCTCGCCCTTGGCGCGACAATTTTGGGCCAATCCGGGCCTTTGACGCCTTGTAAGCGCTTCCATAGGCAATTGAGGCCTTTCAGCGCTTCCGGCGCGCGTTTCCCGCGCGTAGAAATGCGCGATGCTGATTCACCTCCCCATCGCTCAGATCGCGGTCGACCCGCTGATCCTGATTGCGATCGGCGGGCTGGTTGGCTTCCTGTCGGGGCTGTTCGGGGTCGGCGGTGGGTTCCTGCTGACGCCTCTGCTGATTTTCTATGGCGTGCCTGCTGCGGTGGCCGTGTCCACGCAGGCAAATCAGGTCCTCGCCACATCCATCGCCGGCGTTTCGGCACACTGGCGGGAACGGCAGGTCGATACCCGACTTGGAACTTTGATGCTGATGGGAGGCCTCGCAGGCTCCACCGTGGGGGTCGGGGTGTTCAGCCTGCTGAAGTACTTTGGCATCGTCGATGCGACGATCGCAGTCCTCTATATCGTGTTCCTCGGCGTGATCGGCGGCCTCATGGCGTGGGAGAGCGTGGGCGCCCTTGGCGGTTCGGGTGGCGATCCCGGGCGGCGCACGCGGCTGCGCGTCTGGATGCGAAGCCTGCCGATGAAGCGCCGCTTCCCGCGCTCGGGCCTGTATATCTCGATCATCCCACCGATCTGCATAGGCTTTTTCGTGGGCGTACTCGCCGCCGTGCTCGGCGTGGGCGGCGGATTCATTCTCGCGCCCGCGATGGTCTATCTGCTCGGTGTACCGACGCGCGTGATGGTCGGAACCTCCCTGTTCCAGATCATCTTCCTCACGGCCTACGTCACATTCCTGCAGGCCACGTTCAACGGCACGGTCGACGTGGTTCTGGCGGGGGTGCTGATGGTCGGCGGCGTGATCGGCGCGCGCTACGGCGCGATGGCTGGCCGCAAGCTCAAGGCGGCGCAGCTACGGCTCCTTCTCGCGCTGCTGGTGCTCGCGATAGCGGGGCGGCTGGTCTATGAACTGTACGTCGCCCCCACACCGGAATTCCGGCTGGAGGAAGCGGCATGAAAATCCGTATCCTGATATTTGCTCTGGCGGCGTTGATCGTCCCGCACGCCTCCGCGCAACGCATCGAAGGCGCGGACCGTCCCTTCATGGCGGCCGGTCTTGCCGAGAACATCGTTGAAGTGACCGTCAACTATTCCGGCTCGCGCATAGTTCTGTTCGCCACCGCCCCGCAGCCCGAGAATGAGACATCGGGCATGGCAGTTGCGCTGATCGGGCCAATGGCGCCGCAAAAGATGATCCACCGGACGGCACGCGGCGACCAGACCATAGAGTTCGTGGCAGCGCCGCTCGTGTTTGCCGTCGGCGCAGAGCCTCAGGTCGCGACAAGCGTCGCCCCGGAAGTGATGATCGAAGCTGGCCTTAATGCCCAGGCTTCGGCGATGCCGCGTTCGAATCAGCTTCTGTCACCGGAACTTGCCGCGTGGCGCGCGGCTTTCGTCGACCTCAAGATGCAGCAAGGGCTCTATTCGTTTAGCGACACGACGATCGAGCGCCTCGATGGCGGCTTGCGTCGCGCCAAGATACCGCTGCCGATCAATGCGCCGCCGGGCGAATATCGCATTCGAGCTGTAGCCTTCCGCAACGGGGCCCCAGTAGGCGAAAGCGAGCAGGTGCTGACGCTAGTACGCAGCGGCCTGGACGCCACACTGTTCGACCTCTCACGCCAACACGGCTTCATTTATGGCTTCGTGGCAGTGCTGCTTGGCGTTGGTGTGGGCGGCATCGCTGCCTGGTTTGGCCGGAAATAGGCGGCTCAGCCCGCAGCCCTGGCGATATCGGCGGCCAGACGCTCTTTCGCGGCAAGATAAACACCATCGCGTCCAACAACACCTGCGAACATCCCATGCGGAAACAGCGGATCAAATGCGACGTCCAGCACGTTCAGCCCGCCCGTCAGCGCGCCATAAGCCGGCATGACCAGCCGAATGCCATCGGTAGCGAAACAACGAGCCCTAACCGTCCGTCCGCCGCGTCCGATCACGCGCGCGCAAGGATGCAGGTGCCCCGCGATCTCGCCCGCCGCAGATCTGTCCGAGGGCTCATGCCTGAACACCAGATCGCCCAGCACAAGCTCATGCGCCATCCGCCCGCCGAGATCCTCGGGAGGTTTCGGATCGTGGTTGCCCTCGATCCACACCCAGTCGCACGCGTCAGTCATGTCGCGCACCAGCGCGACGTCATCGGCAGCCATTCTCGGGCGCGCGCGGCGATCGTGAAAGCTGTCGCCGAGCGAGATTACCGTCGTAGGTTGCAATGAATGGATCAGCGCTCCGATCCTCTTCAGCGTCGCTCGCGTGTCGTAAGGCGGCAGCATCTGTCCGCGCGCCGCATAAGAGGATGCCTTCTCAAGGTGCAGATCGGACACAACCAGCACGCTGGCCGCCTCCCACCACAGCCCGCCGCATGGCTGTAGTGAAAGCCGCTGGCCAGCCACCTCGAAAACGAGGCCGGTGCGCGGGCGGCTGGGAAGGGACATCGACGACATGGGCGGAACGTGTCCAGAACCGCTGCCCACGTCAACGTTATGAAATCAGGGCAAACCACGGGCGTTTCGCCGCGCCCGGCCTTTGAACCGAAAATGCGGTCATGCCGCCTAGCTCATGGCATCCCGCACAAGGTCGTCTTCCGCTTCGCGCAGGATTGCCTCGGCTGCATCCCCGGAAAACACCGGCTCCTTGCCGATCTCGAGCATCACAGGCACAGCAAACGGCGAAATCTGGTCAAGTTTGGCATGCACGATCTTGCCTTTGATGCGCTTCAGCGCGTCAGCAAGCCGGCGGATATCCAGCAACCCTTCGCCCGCGTCCTGCCGCGCCGCCTGCAACAACAGGTGATCTGGCTCGTGAGATCGCAACACATCGTAGATCAGGTCGGTCGAGAAAGTTATCTGGCGACCCGTCTTCTCGCCCTTGGGCATGCGCCGCTCAATAAGGCCTGCAATCAGCGCGTTGTTGCGAAAGGTCCGCTTCATCAGCGCGCTTTCTTCCAGCCACGCATCGAGATCGTCGCCGAGCATGTCCTCGTGGAACAGCTGATCCAGATCCTCGCCGCGCATATCTTCAAGCGCCCACACGGATAACGCGTACTCGGAGGCGACAAAGCCCAGCGGTTTTAACCCAGCGCGCTCCATCCGCCGCGTCAGCAACATCCCTAGCGTCTGGTGCGCCAACCGGCCCTCGAACGGATAGCAGACCAGATAGTGCCGATCCCCACGCGGAAACGTCTCCACGAGTAGCTGATCGGCATCCGGTATGATCGATTTGCGCTCTTGAACCTCGATCCATTCGCGTACCTGATCCGGCAGGAGACGCCAGTTTTCACGATCATAGAGGATGCGCCGCACACGATCGGCCAGAAATGTCGTGAGTGGAAACTTCCCGCCATTATAGCTGGGTATCGCCGGATCAGGATCGAATGTCCGCGTAACCAGCGCGTCGCTGTCGGAAATGCCCTCGAACCGCAACACCTCGCCCGCGAACAGGAATGTGTCGCCCGGCGTCAACATCTCGAAGAAGTATTCTTCCATCTCGCCGAGCTTGCGTCCCGGTCGCATCAGTCGCCTGCTCTCGCCACCACCTCGCGTGAAACTGACCATGCGGACAGAGATCATTGGCGCCTCGATGATGGTGCCCACGTTCATGCGATGCTGCCGCCGCACATCGTCATTGCGCGCACGCCAGACGCCATCGGGAAACTTCACGATCCGCCGGAAGCGGTCATATGTCTTCAGCGCGTACCCGCCCGTTGCGACCAGATCGACGACACGCTCCCATGTCTCCCAGTCCAGGTCTTCGTAAGGCGCCGCGACCCTTATCTCGTCATATAGCTTGATTGCGTCGAACCCATCGCCGCACGCGCGGCCCATCACATGTTGCGCCAACACGTCTAGCCCACCTCGCCGTGGGCCAGGCCCGTCCAGCTCACCCGCCGCGACAGCTTCCACAGCGGCCCGGCACTCCAGCACTTCAAATCGATTGCTGGGCGCGAGCAGGGCGCGGCTCGGCTCGTCCATCCGGTGATTGGAGCGTCCGATGCGCTGGATCAGGCGCGACGACCCTTTCGGCGCCCCCATCTGTACGACCAGATCGACATCGCCCCAGTCGATCCCCAGATCGAGCGTCGACGTACATACCAGCGCCTTCAGCTTGCCGGCCGCCATTGCAGCCTCGACCTTCCGCCGCTGCTCCACATCCAGCGAACCATGGTGCAGGGCGATCGGCAGCGAATCCTCGTTGACGCGCCACAACTCCTGAAACGTCATCTCCGCCTGGCTGCGGGTGTTGACGAAGACGAGCGACATCTTCGCGCCCTTTATCGCGTCATAGACCTCGCGAATGTTGTGGCGTCCTGAATGACCCGACCACGGAATGCGCGCCTCGCTATCCAGCACGGAGATGTTCGCGCTTGCGCCGCCCTGATGCCGGATGATCGGCGTATCCGGCCCCAGCCAGCGCGCCAGTGCATCGGGATCGCGCACGGTCGCCGACAAGCCGATATGCCGCGCAGCCGGCGCCCATGTCCGCAACGTCGCCAGACACAACGATAGCAGGTCGCCCCGCTTTGACTGCGCGATGGCGTGGACCTCGTCCACAATGACGGCCCGCAAGTCGGCGAAGAACCGCTGTGCATGTTCCGACGCAACCAGCAGCGCCAGCTGCTCTGGCGTCGTCAGCAGTATGTCTGGCGGTTTCGCCCGCTGCCGCTGCCTTCGCGATGGGTTGGTGTCGCCGGTGCGCGTTTCAAGCGTCAGGTCGAGGCGCATCTCCTCGACAGGCGCTTTCAGGTTCCGCGCAACATCCGTCGCCAGTGCCTTCAGCGGTGAGATGTAAAGCGTGTGCAGCGCCGGATGTACCCGTAACGGCGCTTCCGCCAGCTCGATCAGGCTGGGCAGAAACCCGGCCAGCGTCTTGCCGCCGCCCGTGGGCGCAATAACGAGCCCGCCTTGCCCGCGCGCAGCCGCCTCGATCAGCCCGGCCTGATGCGGCCGCAGATCCCATCCGCGCGAGCCGAACCACGCCGCAAAGCGCGGCGGCAGCAGGCTCGGGGTGTTTTGGTCGTCCGCCATTCCAGCCAAGATAGGCATTCAGCGCGGCTCTGTCCCGCCCACCTCAACGCGAGTTAACCCAGAGAGCCTGCGGCTTAACCCTTTATTGGCCATAACCGACGAAACTCCGTGACTATGACGGTGTCCATTCGCGCATCCCTGATGCTCAGCGCGCTAGCGATGGCGGCTCTGACGGCCGCATTTGTCGATCCGCCCGCAGCAGACGAAGCACCTATCCACCCAAAGCACTGGGCATACGGCGGCGAGGGCGGACCGGCGCATTGGGGCGAGCTGGCGCCCGAGAATGGTCCTTGCGCCAGCGGCGCCCAGCAATCACCCATCGACCTTGCCGGCGCAATGAGCGCTTCAATAGTCGCCCCGCAACCCCACTGGCAGCCCGCACACGGCGGCATGGTCATCAACAACTCGCACACGATTCAGGTAGATGTCAGCAACGGCGGCAGCCTCTCGCTGGACGGCCAGGACTACGCGCTCAAGCAGTTCCACTTCCACCATCCTTCGGAACACACGATCGACGGAAAGCACTTTCCGCTTGAGGTCCACTTCGTCCACGCTTCCGGCAATGGTGATCTCGCCGTCGTTGGCGTCCTGTTTGCCGAAGGCGCGTCGAACCCTGATCTCGATGCGATTTGGGCCACAGCTCCCGGCAGGGAGGGCAAGGCTGCCGTCGCCTTCGATATCGACCTCGCAAAATTCCTGCCCGCGAAACACGACGCCTTCCGCTATGAAGGCTCGCTCACCACGCCGCCATGCTCGGAAACCGTCCACTGGACTGTGATGGCCTCGCCGCAAACGGCGTCTGCCAGCCAGATCGCAGCATTCTCCGCGCTGTTTCCGCAGAATGCGCGGCCCGTGCAGCCGCTCAACCGGCGCTATGTTCTGAAGACTTCGGGCTAAGCCGCCACCGCGAGGCCCGCCACAGCCAGGGGGCGGCCACAAAAACGACAACGCCGAACAGCGTCAACCCAAGCAGCACGTAATTGAATACGAACTGGAATGTCGGGAACTGCGTCCAGTTCACGATCAGAGTCGTGGTCATGGTGGTCACGCTCAGAGCGATCCCAACGCGCGGCTTTGTGAGCAACATCCAGAACACGACAAGATCGACGACACAGATTCCATACCAGAACCACGGCGCCCAACTCGGCGCCGGGCCGTAGTACCAGAGATCACCGTGCGCGATCACCCAGCCGACATGGCTGACCGCACCGAACACGAAACCCCACGCCAGCCAGACGCGGAACCTGTCAGCGGCATTCATGTCGCTGCGCCAGCTCGCGTCGATCTCGCGCAGGAACTTCATGCAAGCAGCTTCTTCAGCCGCGTATAATCGGCTTTCGAGTTGTGCCGCTTGTCCATGGGCACTTCACGCATAACAACAACGTCAATCGCCCCAAGCTTTCCAGCGCGCACCTTCAGATCCGCCTGATCTAGCCCTTCGCCGGATATCGCCAACGTCCCGCGCGAACCTTGAGCCAATAGCGCTGCCTGCCGCACGCCAGGCCAACTCAGTGCGGCAGTTTCGATAGCAAAAGGGAAAAGCTCGCCGGATGCAGCTTCGCGTCGCCCCAGCAACCAGATCCGGCCCTGATCATCCACCCGCGCAGCATCGCCCGTGCGATGCCAGAGTTTGCCGTCGCGCATCGACTTCGTCGACTTGTCATCAGCCGGATCAAGATAACCGCGGTTCACATGTTCGCCCGCCACGAACACCTCTTGATCGCGGATATCGACCGCGATCTCCGGCACAGGCTTTCCCGCAAGCAAACCGGCGCCGCTCGCCATCGCATCCCAATCAGCCTTGCTGATGTCGCCCAACTCCAGATGAGCAATCGGCTCGGCCTCTGTCGATCCATAGACCGCGTGCACGGCCGCCTTGGGCGCAGCACGCCGAATCGCATGAAGCAAGTTCGGAAAAACTGGCCCGCCGCCCGTGAACACAGCTTCCAGCTGCGCCATCGGCTCGGCGCCATCAGCTATGCGCGCGCAGACAGCAGGCGGAGCGACGATCCGGTTAACCCGATGATCCACAATCTGCTTTCGCAACAGAGCGCCATCCAGCTTTGCCGGTCGCGTCAGCTTTCCCGCTGGAATGACACTTGCCGCGCCAGCCGCCAGGTTTGAAAGGATGAACACCGGCAGCGAGATCAGATCGACGTCGCCCGGCTTCGTCCGGCGGAGATTTTCCAGCAGCGTATGCTGCAACACCAGGAAGTCTGATGTCCGCACAATCCCCTTGGGCCTGCCAGTCGAGCCGGACGTGAACGTTATCAGGGCCGGAGCGTCGCCGGCCAGATGCGCGAGTATCTCGCGGTCAACGCTTTCCGCCCCCGGCTCTCCAAGCGACTTCAATCGCCGCAGTTCAGGAAAGAGCAGACGAAGCACATGCCCGATGCCAGCCGTCGCAACAGCCTTCGGCTGCGCCGCCTGCACCGCCAGCCGAAGTCCCTTCAACCCCGCCGCAGGCTCGGGAAACATCGCCACCGCGCCAAGCCGGAAAACAGCAAGCAGCGTCTCGTAAAGCTCCACCGAAACGCCACGCGCAATCAGAACGATATCGCCAGCGCCGATGCCCGCCCTCTGATAGACCTGCGCACGCGCAGCTGATGCCTTCGCCAGTTCGCGGTAGCTGACAACACGGCCTTGCGGCGTGATGATCGCAGCCGCATCTGGCCGCGCCTCCACCTGCCTCAGGAACAGCTCGACGAGATTCAAAGCTGCCCGCCCCATAGCGCATAACGCCGGAAAATCGTGCCGCCTGCATTGCCGGAGTGCGTCGCTGAAAGATTGGTCTCATGCATCAGGGCGTGGATCACATCCACAAATCCCCGTTTCTTCGCCCGCTCGTGAAAGGCGTTCGCCAGCATCGATCCGCCGCCTTTGACGCGCGACGCATAGGTCTTGAGAATAACCGAACGCGGCTTGGGGCCTTCGGCCAGGTTGGGCAGGGCGAACAGGAACCCTTTCAATTCGCCGGCCTGATCCTCAGCCAACAGAACCAGCTCCGGATCGATCGCTTTGAGCACAGGCCGGTAGCTCGCCAGAAAGTCCTCCAACACAATAGGTTGATAAAAATGGTTCGACGCAAACGCCTCAAGCGAAAGCTTGTGAATGCGCGTCAGTTCTTCCTCGGCACGAGTTGGATCGAAATCCCGCAGAGACACGCCCGCCGGCGCGGCTGTCACGCTGTCCAGCACATCAGCCGGCCGCACAGCCGACACATAGCGCGACACGATCTCCAGTCCGCTTTGCTGAAACGCATCAACATGGTGGGCGGGATTTTCCGGCTCCATCAGAAATGGCGCCCGCCCATCGCTCTCAATCACCAGCCGATGTTTGGCCCAAGTCGATCCATCCATCGGACCGAGCACAGCCTCGAAGCCTTCAGCCTTCAACTCCGCCATCGCCTCGCGGATCAGCGCGGCGCCCGCCGCAGGCGTCTCGCACGCGAACCGACCTAACGCCGCTGTTCGCGCCCCCTTCAACGACGGCCCTTCACGAAAAATCGCAAGCTCCGCGCCGGCGCTCTTGAGAATCTGCGGATCACTCATGGCGGCGGCCACATCGGCATGGTGATCAATCCCACGATCATGCTCAACGCTCCCAGCATCATCCACGGCCTGTCGTAATCCCGCCGCCGCAACGCCCAGCCCGCCAACGCCAGAAGGACAATCCCACCAAGGCCAACAAGTGTGAAAACCACCCCTGCATCACTCTGGCCCACAGCCCAGAACGTCCGGATCGACATGGCCGCCCACGCAACAACCACCACGGCAATGCATCGCCATAGCTGCTTTGCGAACCTTCCCGAAATACCCGCAGCAAGCGCCGCGAAAGACAGGTTGAACCCGAAAATCGTATCTCTCAGCGTGACGTTGCTGACAACGAAATAGAACATCGCCACCGCCAGCACGACGATCAGCAGATTCAATGCATCAAACGGCGGCCGTTCTCCGTGCCGCACCGCGTCCGCGATAAAGTATGTCCCCACGGCGACCGCAGGCGTGATGATGCTCGGCGGCTCGGCAAATATCGCGATGCAGAAAAACAGCGTCGATCCCACCGCCAGGAAATGCCGCTCTTCTCCCGGCCGGTTACGCGTCACGTAAAGCAGCAACATCAGCGCAATGAAGAACAGGCCGGCAATGCCAGACAGGCCGACGACGCCAAGATACAGAAGGTTCGAGATCAGGAAATAAAGCCCGAGCGGAATGAACAAATTGTCTAGCCCGCGCCAGCTCGCCGCCTCCAGCAGAGCGCCAAACGCCGCCACGATGAAGGCCAGCAACACCGCTTCGCTGCGCCCGATATCCGTCATCAGCAGGATAACGATCAGCGACAGCAACCAGGCCGTCACCGCGAAAACGACAACGCCCTCGACGGTTTTCGAACCTTCCTCGATCTGGAATTTCTGCTTCCCATAACGCGAGCCCACCACCGCGCTGGCCGCATCGCAAAGCGTCAGGATCAGGATCGGCAGGATATACAGCACCGGCCCTACCGGCGGCTTGTGATGCAACGCCAGCGAAACGAAATGCCCGTCCTTCAGCCAGAATAGCAGCGCCACGGATACAGCGAACAACAGCTCGCCATACGACACCCGCTTTACAGCGTGCAGTCCGCCGCCCAGGCTCTGCCGCATCGCCCCCCGTGCGAGCAGGAAAACCACCACAGCCAGCGCGCAAGTCGCCACCACTTCCCACACCGCGCCAAACACGTACGGAAAGGTCAGGCAGTAAAGCCCAAGGCTGATATGAACCAGCTTCCGCCCGATCTCCGGATCAAGCTTCGCGATCTTCGCCAGCTTCGACACGCCCCACAGCACCAGGGCGAGCAGGACAACACTTCCGGCGATCTTGGCCCCGCTGATCAGCAGCGCGTCGTTCACGCAACTTCCTCAATCACGAAGTCCGAATAGAAAAACGCCTTGTCCAGCGGCTTCAGCTTCGCTTCCAGCTCGGCATTCGTGCGCACCTTGTCTGCCATGGATGCCGGCACGCGCCGCGGCGCCATCATGTTCCAGTAGGCAATCCGCGCACCGGGTCGCGATGCGGCAAGAATTGTCCCGTATGCCGTCTCATGCGCTTCAGGCGACATGTACTCGAATATGTCGGACAGGTTGAACGCATCGGCCTTCACGCCTTCATCCGCCAGCGTCTCCACCGTGCAGAGCCTGATCTCCAGTCTGTCCAGCCGCTCACGGATCGTCTCGAACCGCTCCAGCTGCAGCGCGCGCGGCAAGATATCGCCATGCGTACCCCTGAGGATCCAGTGCAGATATGGATTCACCGCCGGGTCCTGATCAACCAGCGCCTTGCGCGTCAGCCGCGCCACCTGCTGCGATGGCCCACCTTCGACATGGTCGAAAAATGCAGGATCGCGACCCAGCCGCCCCATGACAAAGCGGGAGAAGAAGCCCTTCAGCATCATTCGCCAGCCCCAGACATTCCATCGCCTGTCGAAGTAAGCCCTGCGCTCCTCCGGCGTCTTCTCGCTCAGGAGGCCATCGATCGTTCCCTGATTATGGATGAACGGCAGAACCCATTCGCGGAATGTGCGGAAGTAATTCTCGAACTTGCCGACACCCCCGACACCATACTTCACAATCTGATCCGCACGCGCCGCCCAGAACTTTTGATCCTCGTCAGAAAGCGTCTGCGCCGCCTGATCCAGCAGATGCCGCCGCCGCCCCGACGGGCGCGAGCCCATCAGCTCCAAAAACTCGCCATGGTTATGCAACTTGTACATCGCCACGCGCATACGCACGCAGGCAAGTTGCGCGGGGTTGAGATCAACCGCAATCACGCGTTCCGGCCCCTCGGCCAGCAGCGCCAGCGCATTGTCGCCGGCCGATGCGATCGACACAACCGTGTCACCCGCCTTGGGTCGCAGCGCGGCAACGAGAATATCCGCATCTTCCCACGCCTGCGCATAGCGAATGATGTCAAACGCTGCGCGCTTTGCGATATCTGTTTCGGCCATGGCTATCCCGTCCCCACCCGCGCCGTTCTTTCAACCGTTCCGGCCCCGCCGTCCAGCCGCACAGTGTCCCCAGTCTCCAGCCATTGGGTGACGCCTTTCAGCGACACGACGCACGGCACGCCCATCTCGCGCGCCACAATGGCAGAATGCGACAGCAGCGATCCACGCTCGGCAATCACGCCGGCCGCATTAGCGAACACAGCAATCCACCCCGGATCAGTATGCCGCGCCACCAGAATTTCGCCCGGCAATAGCGCTTCGACCCGCGGATCTTCGATCACGCGCACCTTCGCGATAACGACGCCCTTGCAGCAGGCCAGCCCCTTGCGCACCTCGCTGGCGTCCACCGACGCCACAGTCTCGGCAGCCAATCCCGCGACGCCGCTGATATGCGCCCCGCGAACGCTGAACCGCTCAGGCGGATCAGGCCGCACCAACTGCGCTCTGTGCTCCGCGCCACGCAGCCTCACCAGCCCTCGCAGGTCGTTCGTGATGCCAGCGCCTTCGACTGCGCCCAGCAATTCTTCAACGGTAAGGTTGAACACATCCCGCCGGTCATCCAGCACGCCGCCCTCTGTCAGCCGCGCACCGATCGCCAGAAAGATGCGCCGCACGCGTCCAAACAACCGCGTTCGCTCAAACCGCAGGTTTTCCCGATCCCGAACGCGCGCCTTGGCCCAGTTCAACAGCCACCGCGCCATCACCCGATTGCCCAACTCGGGCACGAGGTCATGCAGGTCGCGCTCAGGCGCCGCCGCTTCGGCCGCAATCTTGGGCGCCGCCGCAGCTGCGATCGCCATCAACACCTGCGCCGGATCGTCATGCAAAGTTCGGCTCTCGAGCTTCAGCTCCTGCGTGCAACGATCCCCAAACTTGGCGATATACGCATCGAACGCCAAACGTAGCTGAGGCAGAGCGTCAATCGCGGCAACATCCCCAGTTGCCAGGCGACTCACCACGTCCGGCCTGCCGCGAACCATCGCGCCCATCTTCTGGATCAGCCGCGCCGGTTCAGCCGAAATAATATCGCCCTGGCCAATCAGCATACCAGACAGGAACGCCACCCCATCGTCGCCAGCCCATTTGGACATCGACTTCTGCGCCGCGCCGAACGCGATCATGCAGAGGAAGTCATTCACCAGCGGCGCATCCCACTTGGCCAGCAGCTGCCGCTCAAGCAGCCGATACTCAGCCGCCAGCTGCGTCGCCGACATGTCGTCAATCTCATCATTCGGCCGCGCCAGCGCCGTGTTCAGCCGCTCATAAAATTTTTCGATCGTCGAACGGATGGTGATCTCGTGCCAGATCAATCCAAAGCCAACCCGCGCCAATTTCAGATTGTCGAAAAACCGCTCTGCGCTGCTTTCCGTCGGCGGGGCGATGGCATCAGCCATCTCCTGCGGCAACGCCTCGGAGACGCCCATCATGCCTTCCATGAATTTCCGGTTCGCCTTGAACCCCGGAAACAGCGCCAGCGCGCGATACCAATTCAGCAGGTTGTAATAGACTCGCCCATCCACGCGCCCGAGCATGTTCTCGAACACATGACGATGTTCATCCACCACCTTGGCTGACACGCCCATCAGCCGCGAGAACGCCTCATACACATGGCGATACGCATACCGGGCGAAAGAGAACGTCAGCGGCGACGTAACTCCTGGGTAACTCTCCACAATATTGGAGTTATCCCAGATGGTCAGTTCATCGCCGGAGCCCTCCAGTTTGATCCGCTCATCATCGTGCGTGCCGGTGTCCGGGGCTTCAGGCGCAAGTGTCGTGATCGGCCGCGATTGCAGCATGTGCAATCCGCGCGCGTCGAAAGCCCACTCGATATCCTGAGGCGACCCGAAATGCGCCGCCGCCCGCCGCGCCATCGCAGCAACCTCGCCACGCTCAGCCTCACTCAGCACAGGCGCCGCCCCAACGGTCTCGGCTTCCAGCGTTTCGCCACCAGCGCCGATACGATAGCTGTCGCCGTCCGCCTCGCCACCGACAAGCTTGTCAGCCAGTCCCAGAATCGCGCTGACAACAACAACGCCGCGATC
>JAUYSA010000371.1 GCA_030696545.1 Hyphomonadaceae bacterium | reverse complement strand
CGAGCGGCGGTGCAGCCCAGGCAGGTGGACGTTCGCTTTCGGGGCTGTCGCGCTCATCGCGGACGCGGCGGACGGGGTAGGAATATTCCGGGCGGTAGGCGTCGCGCTTGAGGCCGCCGGGATCGGCGCTATTGTTGGCGGCTTCGAGTGCGGCGAGCGTTACGGCGGGCGCGGTGATGAAGGCGATAACCTGTTCGCGCTGGTCTGCGTTGATCATCTTGGATTGCAGCGCCATCAGGCCGGCATCGCTGAGCGCCGTGGAGACGCGGTCACGGTTGAAGGTGTGGAGGGTTTTCAGTTCGGGGGCGGTTTCATCGCCGCCGCTGTGACAGGCCGCGCAGAAGGTTTCGTACACATTCTTGCCGCCTGCGACCGCCGCCATGGCGCTTGCGGTCTGGGGCGAGGCGGCTTGTGTGGGATTAGCTAGAGTGTCGCTGGTCGGCGGAGCGGAGGTGCAGGCGGCGAGTGCGAGTGCTGACGCGGCTAGCAGATGGCGTTTCATGAGTGTCCCCAACGACGACGATGGGGCATTGAAGGGCGAAACGCCTCCGCAGTCACGCTGCGGTGCGGCAGGGGCGGAGTAAGCGCCAGCGTGAAACTCTTCCCCCGCTTGCGGGGGAAGTACGGCGGAGCCGGGATGGGGGCGGGCCGCGAGGGCGGTGTGTGAGGCTTGCCCCCAACGTCTCGCGGCTGCGCCGCGATCCACTTCCCCCGCAAGCGGGGGAAGAGTTGCGCCTCGCCCGTTGGTTATTTATTTACCGGTTCGATCTTCAGCAGGACGCTGTCCACGCCTTCATCGGTGATGGCGTAGAGATAGCCGTCAGGGCCTTGTTCGACGTCGCGAATGCGCTGGTGAAGATCGAGCAACAGCATCTCGTTGCGGACGGGCTCCCATTTGTTGTTGAACACGATGCGCTCGATGTGGCCGGTGCGCGGGGTTTCCCCCATGCGCATGGCGGCGACGAAGAGGTTGCCCTTCCACTGCGGGAACTTGTCGCCGGTGTAGAAGACGAGGCCGCCCGGGGCGATCGACGGCACGTAGGAGATATGCGGCCGTGTGATGCCGTCCTGGTCGGGAACCGGCGAGATCGACCGGCCGCTGTAATAGCGGCCTTCGCTCGAGACCGGCCAGCCATAATTGCCGCCGGGGCGCAGGATGTTGACCTCGTCGCCGCCATAGGGGGCGTTCTCGGTTGCCCACATTTCATTGGTGAAAGGGTTCATCGTCAGGCCGAGGCTGATGCGGTGGCCCATGGTGAAGACTTCAGGGTTCGCGTCCTTGCGGCCGTAGAAAGGGTTGTCCGTTGGCGCCGTGCCGTCGTCGTTAAGACGCAGCGTCTTTCCGCCGTAGTCATCCGGCTTCTGGGCGCGCATCATCGACGCGTCCGTACCAAGGGCGGGGCCGCCGATCGTCGCGTAGAGCTTGCCCTTATTGTCGAACTTCAGCTTGCTGTAGAACGTATCGACATCGTCGGAAACGAAGATGTCCTTGCCGTCGACGATCTTCGAACCGTCCCACTTGCCGCGATAGATGGCGTTGGAGCCGAGGTCGCCGCGGGCCTTGTGGTAGGACATATAGACGAGGCCGTTGGTCTTGAAGTCCGGGTGCAGGGCGATGTCCATGAAGCCGGTGGCGATGCCGAGATTAGCGGCGACCTTTGGCGTACCGGCGACGGGCTTGGGATCAAGCTTGCCATTGCGGATAATGCGCAGCGTGCCGGCGCGTTCGACGATGAAGATATCGCCGTTGGGCATGAATTCGATGGCACGCGGCGCTTCGAGACCGCGCGTCACGATCGTGGTGCGAAGCTGGCGCTGTTCCCAGGACTCGGAATCGAAGGGTCCGTCACCGAGCTTGGGCGCGGGCCAGGAAGGCGGGCGTTTGACTTCGGAAGAGTCGCGCGGATCACGTGCGCTGCGGACCGGGTAGGCAAAGCCTTCGCGATATTCTTCCTTGGCGGTCATCACCGTGCTTGTGCCGCCGCGGCCCATGTCCACGGGCGCGGTGATGTAAGCGACGACCTGCGCGCGCTGGTCCGGCGTCAGCATTTTTGCCTGCAGCGCCATCAGGCCGCCGTCGGTCAGCGCAGCGGACACGCGGTCATGCTTGAAGGTGTGGAGCGCGTCGAGTTGGGGCGCCGTGTCGTCGGCCCCGTTGTGGCAGACCGCGCAGTACGTTGCGAAGACCTGCTGGCCGGCGCTGACTTGAGCGGCGTCAAGCGGCCCGGCGGCTGCGGACTGTGGCGCGGCGGGCGCCGTTGGTGGCGCAGCTGTGTCGATGGTTGGGAGCGGGGCGGAGGTGCAGGACGCCACCAGTGCGAGCGTGGAGGCAGCCAACAGGACGGACAGGTGCTTCATATGTATCCCCGGGAACTATGCTGCGCATAGGAATGGGAAACCCTGGGGCGGTCACGCTGCGGTGCAGAAGTGGACCCACACGTTATAGTGTGCGGGTCGCGATCCGATGTATCAAAGTCTTGAGGATGGCGTCAGACGGAGCGCCGGCCTGTTTGCAACCTTTCTCCGCTTCGTAGAGGCGGGTGAAGGTGCGGTGGATGGCGACGGGATGCCATTCCCGGATGGCGCGCGAGAAGGCGGGCCATTCCTTGTCGAAGACAGGCGGGCGGAGGCGCATACCTGTCCCTGCGTTTGACGCAACGGCATCCGAGACGCGCAGCATCCGGAAATGCAGCGTGCGCAGCGCCGAGATCGGATTTCCGCCAGCGTCGAGATAGCGGTTGATCGACAGCGTGGCTTGCGGCGCGTCGCCCAGGATGGCGGCGTCGGCGGCGTCATCAGCGCCACGCGGTTGTTCGGCGGAGGCGAGCTGGCTGATATCGGAGAGGGTGACGTGGCGGCCCAGGCCGACGGCGTAGAGCTCCACCTTTTCGAGTTCCGACAGAGCGAGGCGGCGGTCGCCGGGCAGGTCGGCAACGAACGCCGCGAGGGCTTCCGGTTCCATGGCGACGCCTGCGGCGGCGAGGCGTTTTGTGACGAGGTCGGAAACGGTGGCCTCGTCGTCGGCATAGAGCTGCAGGGCGATGGCGCTTTTCGATTCCTCGAAACCGAGGCGGAGCCGGTTGGTCTTGTTGAGCTCGCTAGCCTCGATGATGAGGAAGGCTTCGGGCGTGAGCGCGCCCTTGTCGATGTCGGCCAGGATTTCGAGCAGGTGTTTCGAGCTGGCGTCTTTTTCGACGCGGACGCGGATCAGGCGCTCGCCGCCCATCAGGGAGCGGGCGACCAGTTCATCGCCCAGCATCTGCGGATCGCGCTTCAGGTCGTCGTCGTGCAGCTTGATGATGTTGAACGGGTCGGGCGAGGGCAGCCAGTTGCGGGCGAGCGTGTCGGCGCTGGTGGAGACGAGACCTGGATCGGCGCCGAAGATGAGCGCGATCTTCGTTGCGCCCTGCGGCTTGTCGCAGAAAGCGAGTGCGCGGGGGCCCGCCTGTTTCACGGAGTGGTGGTCGCCGGGACGGGGGCGGGCGCGGCGGGGACGACAGGTTTCTGCCTGCCGGCTGCGGATATGACCTCGGCGCGGATCGTGCGGGCGAGCAGGGTGGCAAGGCGCTCCTGCGCGGCAGTCTGCGCCGCAAGGTCGGCATAGGCTGCGTCGGCGAAGTTGAACGAGGCGCGCTCGTTGACCGAGCCCGAGGCCAGAACGGTTCCGTTCGGCGCCCTCATCGTCCAGCGCGCATTGCCGACATAATCGGAGCGCGAGGCGGCCTGGTCGGGCGCGAAAGCGAGACGTTCAACGTTCTGGGAGAGCGATATTTCAAGATTGCCCGAGGCGAAGCCCGGCACGCCATTGCCGATCGACCGGGCCAGTTCATTGCGGAGATAATGCCCGGTGCGGCCCGGGATTTCCGCGATCGTGATCGGGCCAGCGTTCTGGAATGCCGCGCCCTGACCGCCATAGACCGGCGTGAATCCGCAGGCGGCCAGCGGGGCGAGGGCGAGAGCAAGGAGTGCGGCTCTGATCATGATGCGACGATATTCACGATACGGCCGGGAACGACAATGACCTTTCGCACGGTCAGGCCCGCCAGGTGCGGGATTACATTTTCATCAGCCTTGGCGGCGGCCTCGACCGTTGCGGCGTCGGCGCCGGCGGCGACCGTGATTTCAGCCCGTTTCTTGCCGTTGATCTGGACCGGCAGGGTGACGGTATCGGAAACCAGCAGGGCGGGATCTGGCGTGGGCCATTTGGCGGTGGCGACCATTCCAGAGCCCCCCAGCAACGCCCAGCATTCCTCGCCAATGTGGGGCGCGAACGGGGCTGCGATCTGGGAGAAGAGACGCAGGGCTTCGCGACGGGCGGTGGCCATGCCGGGAGCGGTCGATGTTTCGGCCTTGCGCAGGGCGTTGCCGAGTTCGTTCATGCGGGCGATGCCGACATTGAAGTGGAACTTCTCGATGCCGTGCGTGACATCGCGCACTGTGCGGTGGGCGAGGCGGCGCAGGTCGAGCGCTTCGCCAGCGTCGGCGGGGCCATCATCGGCGGCGGGAGCGGCTTCGACCAGCGCCCAGAGTTTCTGGATCGAGCTCCATGCGCCGCGCACGCCTGAATCCGACCATTCGAAGTCGCGTTCGGGCGGCGAGTCGGAGAGGACAAACCAGCGGGCAACGTCTGCGCCATAGTCGGCGATGATCTGGATGGGATCGACGACGTTCTTCTTCGACTTCGACATCTTCTCGACGCCGCCGATCGTGACCGGCTTCAGAGTCGCAATTTCGATAAGGCCGCCGTCACGCTTCTCGATTTCTTCCGGCAGCAGCCATGTGCCGGCTTCCGACTTGTACGTTTCGTGCGTGACCATGCCTTGCGTGAACAGGCCTGCGAAGGGTTCGCCGGTGGGCAGGTCTAGCAGGCCGCAGTCGCGCAGGGCGCGGGTGAAGAAGCGCGAGTAGAGCAGGTGGAGAACCGCGTGCTCGACGCCGCCGATGTATTGGTCGACGGGCAGCCAGTAGGCGGCTTCTTCCTTGTTGATCGGCTCTTTTGATTTTGGATCGCAGAAGCGCGCGAAATACCAGGAACTGTCGACGAACGTATCCATCGTGTCGGTTTCGCGTTCCGCCTTGCTTCCGCATTTCGGGCAGGTGGTGTGCCGCCATGTCGGGTGGCGGACGAGCGGGTTGCCGGGCGCGGAGAAGTCGGCGTTGTCGGGCAGCAGCACGGGCAGCTGATCGTCAGGCACGGGCACGGTTCCGCACTCAGCGCACTTGATGACCGGGATCGGGCAACCCCAATAGCGCTGACGCGAGACGCCCCAGTCGCGCAGACGATATTGCGTCGTGGCTTCACCGGCTTCGCGTTTCACCAGTTCCTTGATGGCAGCGGTGATGGCTTCCTTCGTGGTGAGGCCATTCAGGAAGTCCGAATTGTAGATCACGCCGTCGCCCGAATAGGCCTCGCCGCTGACCGTGTAGGTCGCGGGATCTTCGCCCGGCGGCAGTACGACGGGCTTGAAGGGCAGGCCGTATTTTTCTGCGAACTCGATATCGCGCTGGTCGCCGGCGGGGGAGCCGAAGATCGCGCCGGAGCCATAGGTCGAGAGCACGAAGTTCGCCGCCCAGACGGGCAGCTCCCAGTTGGGATCGAACGGATGCTTCACGCGGATGCAGAGGTCGATGCCGACTTTTTCGGCCTTCTCGATGTCAGCTTCGGACGTGCCGCGCGCGGCGCATTCGGCCATGAATTTCGCAACGTCTGGGCGCGACTTCGCGATTTCCTTCGTCAGCGGGTGATCGGGGGCGAGTGCGAGGAAGCTTGCGCCGAACAGCGTGTCGGGGCGTGTGGTGAAGACTTCGATCGGATCGGTCGCGTGATTGGGTCCGCCATCGCCTGTGGGGCGGGGCAGGAAGTCGGGCGCGTGGGCGATCTCCCACCAGATCTTCGCGCCCTGCGATTTTCCGATCCAGTTGCCCTGCATGGTGCGGACCTTGTCTGGCCAGCGGTCGAGTGTATCGAGCGCGGCGAGCAGATCATCGCCATAGCGGGTGATGCGGAAGAACCATTGTTCCAGCTCGCGCTGTTCGACGACGGCGCCGGAGCGCCAGCCGCGGCCGTCGACGACCTGCTCGTTGGCGAGCACGGTGTTCTCGACCGGGTCCCAGTTCACTTTCGCGCTGCGGCGATAGACGAGATCGTTCTCGAGCATCTTCAGGAAGATGCGTTGCTGCTGCTCGTAATAGTCAGGCTCGCAGGTGGTGACTTCCTTCGACCAGTCGAAGGACAGGCCCAGAGGAGCGAACTGCTTTTTCATCTCCTCGATATTGTTCAGCGTCCACTGACGCGGCTGCGCCTTCTTCTCTATGGCGGCGTTCTCGGCGGGCAGGCCGAACGCATCCCAGCCCATCGGGTGCAGGACGTTGTAGCCATTGGCGAGGCGATAGCGCGCGACGACGTCGCCCATCGCATAGTTGCGGACGTGGCCCATGTGGAGGCGGCCCGACGGGTAGGGGAACATCTCGAGGATGTACGCCTTCGGCATGTCGCCGGCTTCGGCCGCTGACTTCGCACGGAAGACGTTGGCGCGTTGCCACGCGTCACGCCATTTCGGCTCGGTTTCTTTCGGGTTGTAACGCGTCGCCATCAAGTCGCTCGTCTGCTCGTTTGTTCGCCGGAACTGACATATCCCGGCGCCGAGCGGAAGGCGACGCCGAGACTACTCGAGGCTGCTAAGTCGCAGCTGGCGGGCTTTAGCCAGAATGGCGTTCTCGAGCGCGACATTGGTTTCCGGACTCACCGAAGCGGGAGACCAGACGCCATTGGCAAGCGTCTCGCGGAACACGGCGGCGGAAACGCCATCAGCGCGCAGGCGCGTGTCGAGAATATAGACTGTCGCTTTCATGCGCTCGTCGGCCTTGGACGGATTGGCGTACCAGTCGGTGATGATCACGCCGCCGTACGGGTCGGCTGACGAGAGCGGCAGGAAGGAGAGGGTGTCCAGGGAGGCGCGCCAGAGATACGCGTTGACGCCAAGGGCGCCGTTCTCTTCGGGGCCCATGTCGGCGCTGGACGCGGTGGAGGTGTTGGCGGTTCCCGAGCCGAAGATCGAGCAGCCGGAAACGCCGATCAGGGCGGTGGCGACGATAGCCGCTGCGGTCAGGCGGGAAAACATCACGACTTTAACTCCGTTGCCCGGCGCGCGTCGCGCCCCCGGAAGCTCAGCAGCCGCTTCCTTAGCTTCGAGCGTATCCCGCAGGCAAGGGCTGGTAGCCGTTAGCCTAGTCTTGAGACCGCCTCATATAGATCGTGCATTGGACTGAGATTGCGGAGGAATTCTGTCATGCGGCGAGCCATTTCACTGGCGGCCCTTGGGGCCGGAACCGCTCTTGGAGGCGCTTTGCCCGCTTTCGCGCAGTCATCCGACGGCGAATGGAAGGCCAGTTTCGAGGCCACGGCCGTCGGCGCGGCGATTGAGGACGAAACGCCGCTGGCACCTTCGGCGCCTAGCATGATCGGTTCGGCGACGGTGACAGTGACGCGGTCGGATACGTTCGAGAACGGGCTGACGGTAGGGTGGCGGGGCGAGGTTCGCCTTGAGCGCGACGCGCCGTCGCGCCCGGCCTTTGCTGGCGTTCTGGGCGGGTGCCCGGCTGCGGATGCGCTGTGCCCGCGTGTGACGAGCGGCGGCGGCTTCCTGTCGCCGGTATCGCCTTCGACCGGGTTGGCGGCAGCCGGATCGGTTCTGGACGAAGACGGGTTCACGTCGATCGAAGCGGCTTCGGTTTCGCTTGAAGGGCCGTGGGGCGAGGGCGTGTTTGGCCTTGATTCAGGCGTCGCGGCACGGCTCGACGCACGCGCGCCGACCGTATTGCGTAAAGTGTCTGCGTTCTCGCCGGGGCTGGATCCTACGGGGCTGGGTGTGACGCGGGCGCGCAATGACGTCACCGGCTCCTCTCTGAAGGCGACCTACATGACCCCGCGCTGGCTGGGGCTGCGCGCAGGCGCCAGCTACACGCCAGAGGCCGACCGGCGTAGCGCCGATTTCGACCCGGATTTTGGCGCCGGGGGGCAAGGCAAGGCTGAGCTGGAAAACGTCTGGGAAGGCGCAGTTTCGTTTGCGCGTCAGTTTGCCGAGCAGGACCTGCGGGTGAGAGCGGCGGTGACGTATAGTCAGGCGGATTCCAGCGCGGCTCTACCGGCCTTTGGCGGATATGAGGCGTGGGGCGCCGGCCTGGAGCTGGAACATGCTGGCTGGACGGGCGGCGTCCGGTGGCTTTCCAGCAACAACGCCTGGGAATCCGGGAATGGCGACTACGAGGCCTGGGAGGCCGGATTAGTTCACCAGATAGGCGAGTGGCGTTTTGGGGTTGAAGGCGGCTGGGCCGAAGACCGCCTTACCGGCGTTGATGGAAGCTCGTGGCTGGTGGGCGCAAGCCGCCAGATAAACGACAATCTGGACATCGGGCTCGCCTGGACATCTGCCGACGCGGATATCCCTGTG
>JAUYSA010000310.1 GCA_030696545.1 Hyphomonadaceae bacterium | reverse complement strand
CAGCTCTGCCGTTCGTTCGGGTTCGATGGACAGGTGAACCTCGTGTCGGGCATGGGCCGCTCGCCGCTGGGCAACTTCATGGTGACGTCGACGCCGCTGATTGCGGGCGACAAGGTGGTTGTTGGCGGCTGGGTGACTGACAACCAGCAAATCGGCAACCCGTCGGGCGTCCTGCGCGCCTATGATGCGGTTACTGGCGCGTTCTCGTGGGCGTGGGACTTGGGCAATCCTGGCTATAACGGCCTGCCTGATGAAGGCGGCGAGTACACGCGCGGCACGCCAAACGTGTGGTCGCACACCAGCTTTGATCCGAAACTGAACCTGATCTACGCGCCGACGGGCAACTCTTCGCCGGACTATTTCGACGGCGATCTGCGCTCCAAGGAATCGGAAGAGAACGCTTCGTCGGTGGTCGCCATTGATGCCGCGACGGGCCAACGGCGCTGGGTCTATCAGACGGTTCACCGCGATATCTGGGACTATGACGTGCCATCTCAGCCCGTGCTCGTGGACATCCGCAAGAACGGTCAGGGCGAGCTGATCCCGGCGGTGGCGCAACCGACCAAGCGAGGCGAGATCTTCCTGCTGGATCGTCGTACGGGCGTGCCGATCTACGACACGCCTGAAATCGCGGTGCCGCAAGGCCCCGCCAAGGGCGAAATGGTTACGGCCACGCAACCGTTCTCGTCACTGCCTCACTTCCGTGACGATCGGATCGAGCAGGACATGTGGGGCCTCACCCCGCTGGACCAGCTGCATTGCCGGATCGAGTTCAAGAAGATGCGTTACGAAGGACTCTTCACGCCGCCTATGGAAGGCGGCGGCGGTTATGGGCTTGAGAGGGAAAGCTGGGGCGGGACTTTCCAATATCCGGGCAATGCCGGCGGCTTCAACTGGGGCTCGGTTGCAGTTGATGCCGACAACGGCCTGCTGATTGGTGCGCCCATGCTGATGGGCAACCGGATTGTGCTGCGCAGCCTTGAGGCACGCGCGGACGATGCGGCAAAGACGGCTGAGCGTCGCAAGGCGCGCGACGCACAGCGTGGCGAGCCTGCGGCGGCGTCGACGCCAGCTGGCGGGCCCACGGCTGGTGGGCAGGTGCCTCCTGGCGCGCGCGGCACGGCTGGCGGCGCGGCGCAGGGGCAGGTGTTCGATCAGAACCGCGTGCTCTATCGCGGCGACACGGCGCCCTTCATGTCGTCATGGCGCCTGCCATTGCCGTTCTTCAACGCATCGACGGAACTGCCGTGCTTCGAGCCGCCGTTTTCCATGATCGGCGTGATGGACCTGAACACCAACAAGCTGATGTGGAAGCGCTCGATCGGTTCGATGAAGGATTCGGGTCCGTTCGGCATCGCAACGGGCTTGCCGTTGATGGTCGGAACGCCGGTTCAGGCGGGCGTGATGGCGACGCGTGGCGGGCTGATCTTCGATGGCGGCGCGATGGACTCGACCTTCCGCGCGTTCGATCTGCGCACTGGCCAGGTGAAATGGGAAAGCCCGTTGCCGGGAAGCTCCCATGCCACGCCGATGAGCTATGTCGGCAAGAACGGGAAACAGTACGTCGTCATCACCGTTCCCAACCCGTCCTGGCGCTATCCGCGGGTGGGCGGGGATGGACCAACCGATGACCAGGGCGGATATGTGATCGCCTATGCACTGCCTGACGAGCCGGCCCAATAGGGCCGGCTCCACGGAGCCCAAAAGCAAAAGGCCCGGAGCGATGCTCCGGGCCTTTTTTGATTCCGTCTGGAAGCGAGATCTACTTGATCTTGCCTTCCTTGAAGTCGACGTGCTTGCGCACGACCGGGTCGTACTTCTTCAGCACGAGCTTCTCGGTCTGCGTGCGCGGGTTCTTCTTGGTGACATAGAAGAAGCCGGTGTCAGCCGACGAATTGAGGCGGATCTTGATGCTTGTCGGCTTGGCCATCTGGGCGGTCTCGGTCGAGCTTGAAATTCAGGAAGCGTGCTTGGACACGATGGCGGCTCCCAAGTCAAGCGCGGTTGCCCAAACTTGGCATAAAACCCTGAAAATCTATCAATATTTCCGCTGGAGATGATCCGGGCCTAGAGCGGGATTCGCTCGGAAAATCAGGGCTGGAAAGCGTCAGATCCGCTCGCGGACGTGGCCGGTCTGGGTCCAGTAGAGATGAAAGGGCTTCAGTGCTTCCCGTTGGACGAGGCGGGCCTCGACTTCCGAGATCACGAAGCGGGTGACGTTGGGCAGGTCCAGCCCGGCAACTTCAGCCAGCGTGAACCAGCGCAGGTCGGCGAGTTCGCGGCCGTCGATTGGCGCGCGACCATCGATCAGGGCGTCATCGGCGTCGGCCATGAAGAAGCGGGCGTCGAAACGCTTGTGGCGCATGGGCGGCGTGATGGCGCGGCCGAGGAAGTGGAAGTTAGCGAGGCAGGGGGCGGCGCCCTGGGCATAATATTCGGTCCAAGCCGCCGGAACGTCGCCGAGCCCGCTGGCGGCGCGGCCGACGATGAGCCCGGTTTCCTCGAAGACTTCGCGGATGGCGGTGAGCGGGAAGGCGCGCGTGGCGCGCATGGCGCCAATGCTGAGCTTTTCGTCCTGTTCGGCCGCGAGTTCGGTGAGCGAGGGGACGAGCGCGTCCTCGTCGTCCACCCGGCCGCCGGGGAAGACATACTTGTTCGGCATGAAGTCGTGGCCTTCGGAGCGGCATCCCATGAGGATGCGCGGACCGTCGGGCGTGTTGCGGTAGAGGATCAGCGTGGCGGCATCGCGCGGCGTTGCCGGGTTGGCGATGAGGTTGGCCGGGTCTTCGCGCAGGAGATCGTCTTCGGACAAGCTCTTGGCGGCAGCGGCTTTCGCTGCCGCTACCTGTGCGGGATCATTATCGGGGTCGAACAGGTTGCTCATCGACCTTTTTTCTTCTTGTTCTTGCCGTAGCTGGGCTGACCGCCCTTCTTGTTGGTGTGCTTGATGCCCGGGGGGCGGCCGCTGCCATCAGCCGGACGTTTGCGCGAGGGGCTGCCGCGGAAGTTGCGTTCTTCCCGCTGCGGCGCTTTCAGGTCGTTCCGGCGCGGGCGCGGGGGCGACTGCATCGAAAAGAGGAGGCCGCCGGTGAGGGGCGTCGCCTCCATCAGCTTCACCTGGACGTTCATGCCCATCTCGTAGCGCTGTCCTGAACGCTGACCGACGAGGGCGGCGTGCGTATCGTCATGAATCCAGTATTCGTCGGACAGGCGGGCGGCGGGTATGAAGCCATCTGCGCCGTTTTCGGCGAGGCGTACGAAGAGGCCGGCGCGCGTGACACCGGCGATGCGGGCGTCGAAAACCGCGCCAATGCGGTCGGCCATGAAGATCGCCAGGTAGCGATCGGTGGCTTCGCGTTCCGCCGCCATCGAGCGCCGCTCGGTCATGGTGACGTGTTCGGCCATCTCTTCCAGTCGGACGCGATCCTGATCCGTCATGCCATCCGGGCCCAGGCCCAGCGCGCGGATGAGGGCGCGGTGGACGATCAGGTCGGAGTAGCGGCGAATGGGCGAAGTGAAGTGGGCATACTTCAGAAGGTTGAGACCGAAGTGGCCCAGGTTTTCGTGCGCGTAGCGGGCCTGAGCCTGCGTGCGCAGCACCATCTCGTTGACGAGGTGTTCGTTCTCGGAAGCTTTCACATCGGCGAGCAGCCTGTTGAAGCGGCTGCCGGTGATCTTCTCGCCCTTCGTCCATTTAAGGCCGATGGTGGGGAGGAAGTTCGAGAGTGAGTTGACCTTCTCCTCGCTCGGCTCCTCGTGGACGCGATAGACGAGCGGTGAGCGCTTGTCTTCCAGGGTCTCTGCGGCGCAGACGTTCGCCTGGATCATGAACTCCTCGATCAGGCGGTGCGCGTCGAAGCGATCGCGCAGGGTGATCGAGGCGATCTTACCATCTGCGCCAATGCGCACGCGGCGTTCGGGCAGGTCGAGGTCGAGCGGCGCGCGGTTCTTGCGGGCCTTGTCCACGCACCAATAGCTGTCCCACAGCGGCTTCAGCACGCTTTCCAGAAGCGGGCCGGTCTTGTCGTCGGGCTTGCCGTCGATGGCGTCCTGCGCCTGGCGATAGGAGAGCTTGGCGGCGGAGCGCATCCTGCCGCGGATGAAGCGGTGCTTTGTCTTCACGCCTGACGAGTTGAAGAACATCTCGACGGCGAAGGTCTCGCGCAGCTCGCCTTCCTTCAGCGAACAGACATCCGCCGAGAGGTGTTCAGGCAGCATCGGCGAGACGCGGTCGGGGAAGTAGGTGGAGTTTCCGCGCCGATACGCTTCCTTATCGAGGATCGTGCCGGTGTGGACGTAGGCCGAGACGTCAGCGATGGCGACGATGACGCGCCAGCCGCCATGGCCATCAGGCTCAGCATAGACGGCGTCGTCATGGTCGCGCGCGTCTTCCGGGTCGATGGTTATAAGGGGAATGCGCGTGAGATCTTCGCGCGGGGCAAGCGCCGCTTTCGCCCTCAATGCGTCGTCGATCACGGCTTGCGGGAATTCGTCGGGCACGCCGTGGGTGTGCATCGCGATGATCGAGGCGGCGCGCGGATCGTCGAGGCGGCCGATGACTTCCACGATGCTGGCGCGGCGGGGGCCGTAGCCTTTGGCGGGACGGGCGTTGATGCGCACGAGATCGCCATCAGTGGCGTCGCGAGCGTCGGCCTTCTCGATGATGAAGGTGTTTTTTTCCTTGCGTGAGGTCGGCTCGACCGTGCCGCCAAAGCGGTTGGCGCGATAGACGCCGATCAGCGAGGTTTCGGGCGTCGCGTCGATCTTCTTGATCGCCTTGGCGCGCCAGACGCCATCGCCGCCTTTGTTGATGTGGCAGAGCGCGCGCTCTCCAACGCCGATAGCGATCTCGCGGCCTTTTCCGAGGGAGCCCTGATAATAGATGTCGGGTCCGAAGGGGCCGTCGCGGCCCATGGCGCGGCCGATCAGTTCGCCTTCCTCGTCGATGCGTTCGAAGTTCACGATGCCGGTTGGCGGCGGCTGCTCAGCAGGCTGGAAGGCGCGCTTGGCCGTGCGCACCAGGGCGCCTTCGGCTTCCAGCTCGTTCAGGATTCGGCGCAGTTCTGGCTTGTGTTCCACCGGAACGTCGAGGCCGCGCGCGATATCGCGCTTGGCGCCATGGCTCGGGTGCTTTTCGAGATAGTCGAGGACCATCTCTCTCGTTGGCGGACCGCTCTCCTTGGGAGTGCGAGGGGGACGGGGGGCTCGGCTCATGCCTCTGCTTTTGTCGCCTTCTTGGCGGGTTTGGATTTTGCCGGGGCTTTTTTGGCCGCGGGTTTCTTGGTCGTCGTTGATTTGGTTTCTCCAGTGGATTTGGCGGCAGCCTTTTTGGCCGGCGCCTTCGCCGCTTTTTTCTTGCCCTTCATTTTCGTTGAGGGTGCAGCGGCTGCGCGGGCGTCGACCAGCTCGATCGCTTGTTCAAGCGTGATAGAGGCTGGGTCCGCTCCGCGCGGAATGTTGGCATTGATCTGCCCGTGTTTAAGATAGGGACCGAAGCGGCCGTTGAAAAGGTTGATGGGTTCGCCATCGGTGTGATTGCCCAGTTCCTTGAGCGGGACGATGGCCTGCCGGCCCCGGCCAGCGCCTTTGCCGGCGCGTTTTTCGGCGATCAGCGTGACGGCGCGGTTGATGCCGATCTCGAACAGCTCGTTGACGTCCGGCACGTTCGCGTAGGTCTTGATGTGCTGCACGTAAGGGCCGTAGCGGCCGAGATTGGCGACGATCGGCTCGCCATCTTCAGGGTGCTTGCCGACTTCGCGGGGAAGCGAGAGCAGCTTGAGCCCTTGTTCAAGGTCCAGCAGCGGCACTGACCATCCGTTGGGGATGGACGAGCGGCGAGGCTTCTCGCCCTTTTCGACCGGATCAGGGCCTAGCTGAACGTAAGGCCCGAAGCGGCCGGACTTGAGGAAGACGGGGATGCCTTCCGGGTTATTACCGAGCACCTTGCCGTCTGGCGGGATGTCGGTCTGGCCTTTCTGTTCGGCGCCGAAGGGGCGCGTGAAACGGCAATCGGGATAGTTCGAGCAGCCGACGAATGCGCCGAACTTGCCGAGCTTCAGCGAGAGCTGCCCCTTTCCGCAGGTCGGGCAGACACGGGCATCGACTTCGTTGCCCTCCGCGTCGACCTTTTTGGGGAAGAGGTAAGGCGCCAGTTCTTCGTTGAGTGCGTCGATGACGTTGGAGACGCGCAGCTCTGCGGTCGCGCCGATCGCGCCGTTGAACTCTTTCCAGAAGTCGCGCAGCAGATCTTTCCACGCCAGCTTCCCGTCCGAGACGAGGTCGAGCTTTTCCTCGAGCCCGGCGGTGAAATCGTATTCGACGTAGCGCGAGAAGAACTTCTCGAGGAACAGGGTGACAAGACGGCCCTTGTCCTCGGGGCTGAAGCGCTTCTGTTCGAGTTTGACATACTCGCGGTCGATCAGCGTCGAGAGCGTTGATGCGTAGGTTGAAGGGCGCCCGATGCCGAGTTCTTCCAGCTTCTTGACCAGCGAGGCTTCCGAATAGCGCGGCGGCGGTTCGGTGAAGTGTTGCGTGTGCGTGGCGTCGACAATGCGCGGGGTGTCGCCCTGGTTGATGAGGGGCAGGCGGCCGCCATCCTCATCATCGCTCTCGTCTTTGCCCTCTTGATACAGCGTCAGGAAGCCGTCGAACTTCACGACCTGGCCGGTGGCGCGGAGGACTGTCTTGCCGTCGCTGGACGGGATTTCCACTGTGGTGCGCTCAAGCGAAGCGGCTTCCATCTGCGAGGCGACAGCGCGCTTCCAGACGAGTTCGTAGAGACGCATCATGTCGGGTTCGAGATGCACGTCGCCGGGGCGGCGGTCGAAGTCGGTGGGACGCACCGCTTCGTGGGCTTCCTGCGCATTCTTGGCTTTAGACGTGTAGCGTCGCGGGCCGTCGGGCAGGTAGTCCTTGCCGTAGTTGCGGCCGATGGCGGAGCGGGCGGCGGCGTAGGCTTCCTCAGCCATCTGCACGCCGTCGGTACGCATGTAGGTGATGAGACCGACCTGCTCGCCGCCGATCTGCACGCCTTCATAGAGGCGCTGTGCGATCTGCATGGTGCGGCTGGCGGAGAAGCCGAGCTTGCGGGCGGCTTCCTGCTGCAGCGTGGAGGTGGTGAAGGGCGGCGGCGGATTGCGCTTGAGCGGCTTTGCCTCGACCGAAGCGACGCGATAGCTGCCGCCTTTGACTGCGGCGAGGGCGCGGGCGGCTGCCTCGGCGTTCGGCAGCGAGAATTTCTGGAGCTTCTGGCCGTCGAGTTCGGTGAGGCGGGCTTCGAACTCGCCGCCATTCACGGCAAGCTTCGTTTGGACCTGCCAGTATTCCTGCGTGATGAACTTTTCGATTTCGACTTCGCGATCGACAACGATGCGCAACGCAACGGACTGAACGCGGCCAGCCGAGCGGCTGCCCGGCAGCTTGCGCCAGAGAACCGGCGAGAGCGAGAAGCCGACCAGATAGTCGAGGGCGCGGCGGGCCAGGTAGGCGTCAACCAGCTGCTGGTCGATCTGGCGCGGGGCGTTGATTGCGTCGGTGACGGCCTTCTTGGTGATGGCGTTGAATGTCACGCGCTGGATCGTCTTGCCCTTCAGCACCTTGCGGGCGTTGAGCGCTTCAAGAACGTGCCACGAGATCGCTTCCCCTTCGCGATCGGGGTCGGTTGCGAGGATCAGGCCGTCGGCGTCACGCATCGCATCAGCGATTTCCTTGACGTGTTTGATCGACTTTCCGTCGATGTCCCACGTCATCGCGAAGTCCTCGTCCGGCTTCACCGAACCGTCTTTCGAGGGCAGGTCGCGGATGTGGCCGTAGGAGGCCATCACCTTGTACCCGGGGCCCAGGTACTTGTTGATGGATTTAACCTTGCCGGGGGACTCGACGACGACGACCTGCATTTTTCCTCAATAATTTCAGTGTATTTGGGGGAGGTTGCGGCGGGAAGTTGGGGGGCGCCGCCCGGAATGTCAATTCGCGGGAACGTGTGGTCCCGGCCCTCCCCCGTAGGGGGAGATATATTTCAGAAGTGTGTCAGAC
The DNA here is from genome assembly GCA_030696545.1 of Hyphomonadaceae bacterium. GTDB lineage: Bacteria > Pseudomonadota > Alphaproteobacteria > Caulobacterales > Hyphomonadaceae > UBA7672. The sequence goes on along the minus strand of JAUYSA010000310.1, from coordinate 8,876 downwards.
GGCGCGCGAGGCGGTTCCGCCGACATGCGTGACTGCCCTTCCGGCGAGTTCCAGTTCGGCCAGCGCTGCGGCCACCAGGCGATGTGGCGCGTCCACCGCGCGGACGATTTCCTCAATGCGCATCGGCGTTGGACTGAGAGCTTCGTGGACGGCGCGGAGCAGGGCTGGCGGCACATCGGCGTCGCGAGCGTCGAAGCGTTCGGCGAAGGGCTCGTCGAAGGAGGGCGGAGAAATTCCCTCCATGGCGTTGAGCACGTCTTCGGCGGATTCGATCAGAGCGGCGCCCTGTTTCAGCAGCCGATTGGCGCCGCGTGCGCGAGGATCAAGCGGCGAGCCGGGAACGGCCATGACCTCGCGGCCCTGTTCCAGCGCGAAGCGGGCGGTGATCAGACTGCCGGAGCGTTCGGCGGCTTCGACGACGATGGTAGCGAGTGAGAGACCGGAGATGACGCGGTTGCGTTTCGGGAAGTCGCGCGCCTGGGCAACATAGCCAAGCAGAGATTCCGAGACGAGGCAGCCGCGCTGGGCGAGAATATCGTAGAGCTGGGCGTGCTGCGGCGGGTAAATCTGGTCGATGCCGCCGGCGATGGCGGCGACCGTGCCGGTGTCCATCGCAGCGGCGTGGGCTTCGCCATCGACGCCACGCGCCATGCCGGAGACGATGACATAGCCCGCCTGTCCGAGATCGCGCGCGAGGTCTCGCGCCATGCGGCGTCCGGCGGCTGAGGCGTCGCGTGCTCCGACCATGGCGATGGACTGTTGGCCCAGAAGAGCGCGATTGCCGCGGATGGCTATGATAGGCGGCGGCGCGTCGATGGCGGCGAGGCAGATGGAATAGTCAGGCTCGCAGGCGGCGAGATGGGCTGCGCCCAGCTTGGCCGTGGCGTCGATCTCGCGCTGGATATCCGAAAGCTCGGGGACCTCTGATTTGCCACCGGCTTTCTTTGCCAGCGACGGTAGATCTTCGAGAACGGCGGCTGCGGAGCCATAGCGTTCGAGCAAATGGAAGAAGGTGATCGGGCCGATGCCGCGTGTTCGCGAAAGCCTCAGCCAATCTGCCCGCTCTCCCCCCGTGAGCGTGCGTCTTTTCATCCCGCACTCCCGGGTGGCGCTTCGGCGGCATTCTTCTTGCCGATCTTGGGCTCTGTTCCCGCGAGGATGCGCCGGATATTGGCGCGGTGGCGCCAGTAGATCAGCATGGCGAGCGCGCCGAAGACGATCCAGTCATCGCCGAGCGGACTGATGAAGTAGGCCACGATCGGCACGGCGAGGGTCGCGACGAGAGCGGCAAGAGATGACATGCGGGAGACTGCGGCTGTCAGAAGCCAGATGACGGCGAACGCCAGTCCTGCCTGCCACATCGCGGCGAGCAGCAGGCCGATGAAGGTGGCAACGCCCTTGCCGCCCTTGAACTGCAGCCAGACCGGATAGCAATGGCCGATGAATGCAGCGGCGCCGCCGATGAGGCCGAGGCTGTGCCAGTAGCCCGGCGTGAAGTCGGCGGTGTATTGGCCCGCATACGCTGCATAGGCCCATATCACGAGGAAGTAGGCGAGGCCCGCCTTACCCGCATCCAGCAACAGAGTTGCAAGCGCCAAATCCTTGCGGCCCGTGCGTAGCACGTTGGTCGCGCCGATATTGCCGGAACCGATGGCGCGGATATCGCCGAGACCAGCCAGCTTTGTGATGACAAGACCGAACGGAATGGAGCCGAGCAGGTAGCCCAGCACGATGGCGGGACCGTAGGCGACGAGAAACACGCCGAGGTTTGCGAAGATTTCCATTTACATCGCGCCCCCGTCAGCCGCGCTCGAACACGGTCGCCCCATTGACCCATGTGCGCAAGACCCTGCCTTCAAGCTTGCGGCCGTCGAAGGGCGAGTTCTTGGAGCGAGAGGAGAGATCATCACGATCGCAGGCCCACGGCGCGGTTGGGTCGAAGAGGACGAGGTCGGCGGGCGCGCCTTTGGCGAGACGGCCCTGCGGCAGGCCGAGCAAATCGGCCGGGCCTGATGTGACTGGCTTCAGCGCCGCAAGGAGCGGAATGTCTTCGCGGACGGCGATGCTGAGCAGGGCGGATAGCAGGGTTTCGAGTCCGACTGCGCCGTAGGAGGCATCCGCGATCGGCAGGCGTTTGTCTTCCGTGGGCTGCGGATCATGGGCCGAGACGACAGCATTGATCGCGCCGCGCCTCAGGCCATCGATCAGGGCCATGCGATCAGACTCGATGCGGAAGGGCGGCTGGACTTTGCAGTAGGTGAGGTAGTCGCCGACATCGAGTTCGTTGAAGAAGAGCGAGTAGGCGGCGACCGAGCACGAGACTTTTACGCCGGCTTCGCGGGCGCGCTCGACAGCGGCCAGCGAGCGAGCAGTGGAAATGCAATCTGCCAGCAGGCGGACGCCGGTGGTTTCGGCCAGCATCAGGTCGCGCTCGAGGGCGATCCATTCGGCTTCCGGCGGCGCGCCGCGCAGGCCGAGGCGCGCGGCGAAGGCCCCAGCATTCATCACGGTGTTCTTCGAGAGCGATGGCGTATCGGGGCGCGAGGCGACCAGTACGTCGAAGCTGGCAGCGTAGGACATGGCGCGGCGCAGGACGCCCGCGTCTTCGACGGGCTTGTCGCCATTGGTGAAGAAGGCAGCGCCGGCCTGCTTGATCAGGCCGATCTCGGACATCTTGGCCCCGTCGAGGTCTATCGTGAGGCCACCTGTCGGGAGCACTTTCACCTTGGCGACGCTGTCGGCGCGGCGCTTGATGAAGTCGACGAGGGCGACGCTGTCGAGCACCGGGTCGGTATCCGGCATGACAATGAATGTCGTGACGCCACCAGCCGCCGCTGCATCGCCAGCGGTTTCCAGCGTCTCTTTATTCTCTGCACCCGGTTCGCCGGTTTTGACGCGCAGGTCGATCAGGCCGGGGGCAAGGGCCTTGCCATTTGCGTCGATCTTAACGTCGGCCGCGGTAGCTTTGGTGATCGTGACGCCGATGTCGGTGATGAGACCGTTCTCGATCAGGATGCCGCCATTGGCGTCGAGGCCCGAGGCGGGATCGAGTAGGCGGGCGTTATAAATGGCTGTGCGGCCGGTCATCGTTTCGCTCCGGCCTTCGGTGCGCCAATTTCGGGCGCGTTCTTCGCCAGGGTTTCCAGAACCGCCATGCGGATGGCGACGCCCATCTCGACCTGTTCGGTGATCAGCGAGCGCGTCTTGTGGTCGGCGATGCCGCTTTCGATCTCGACGCCGCGATTCATCGGGCCGGGGTGCATGACGAATGCGCCGGGGTTGGCGTGGCTCAGTTTTTCTTCGTCCAAGCCCCAGAAATGAAAGAACTCACGGGCGGAGGGCAGGTAGGCGCCGTCCATGCGCTCCTGCTGGAGACGCAGCATCATGACGACGTCGCAGCCCTTCAGCCCCTCGCGCATGTCGGTGAATACTTTCGCGCCCCACTCGGCGGCGCCGGGCGGCGTCAACGTGCGCGGAGCAATGAGCCGAACTTCGGCGCCAAGAACATTCAGGCAAGCGACGTTCGAGCGCGCCACGCGCGAATGGAGAATATCGCCACAGATCGCGATGCGCATGCCGCCAATGTCGCCGACGCGGCGGCGGATGGTGAGGGCGTCGAGCAGCGCCTGCGTCGGATGTTCGTGAGTTCCGTCGCCGGCATTCACGACTGCGCAATCCACTTTTCGCGACAGCAGCTTCACCGCGCCCGACGAGCCGTGGCGAATGACCAGCAGATCTGGCCGCATGGCGTTGAGCGTCATTGCGGTGTCGATCAGCGTTTCGCCCTTCTTCACCGAAGAGGTGGCGATCGGCATCGTCACCACATCTGCGCCAAGGCGGCGGCCGGCGATCTCGAATGAACCCTGTGTGCGGGTGGAGTTCTCGAAGAACAGATTCACCAGCGTCTGACCGGCGAGGACGTTGGCGTGCTTGACGCGGCTTCGGTTGAGCTCGACGTAACGGTCGCCCAATTCCAGCAATGTCTCGATGTCGAGCCGGTTCAGGCCCTCGATACCTAGGAGGTGTCGATGGGGAAAGGCGTAGTCCGCCATGTAAATGTCCCGCGATTTTGGGGGTGATAGCGGGGGAGTCGCCGGTGGGCAAGCGCTGCGGCTAGCGGTGGGCGTTAAGCCTGTCGATTGCGCCCTGCAGGATCCAGGCGGCGGCCACCTTGTCGATCACTTCCTCGCGGCGGGCGCGGCTTGTATCGGCCTCCAAAAGGGCGCGCTCGGCCCCGGCTGTGGATAGCCTTTCGTCCCAGAAGGCGACCGGAACGTCGCGGCGGGCGAGGATGTTCTGGACCAGCGACCGGGCAGACTGGGCGCGGGGGCCTTCGGTTCCGTCCATGTTGATCGGCATGCCCATGACGATACCGACCGACTGGCGCTGGTCGTAGAGCTGGAAGAGCCGGTCCAGCGAGGGCGCAAGTTTCTTGCCCCGGATGATGGTTTCGAGGCCGGTAGCGATCATCCGGCCGATATCCGAGCCCGCGACGCCGATCGTCTTCGTGCCCGGGTCGAGGCCGAGAAGCGAGCCTTTCGGCGGCAGTTCATGGAGCGAAACGAGAGCCATGGCGGGGGTTTAGCCGGTTGCCGCTTGATGCGGAAGGCGGAGGCGTCTAGGGCAGGCGACTGCGGGATTTTTCCCCAATGAGGGTTCAGAAGTGAGCGTCGACAAGAACACGGTTCGCAAGGTTGCGCGGCTGGCGCGGATTGCGGTTCCCGAGGAGCGGCTGGAGCCGCTGGCCGGGGAGCTCAACAGCATTCTCGCGTGGATCGAGCAGCTCAATGAAGTGAATGTCGACGGTGTCGAGGCCATGACCACGCCGGTGGCGATGAAGCTGCCCATGCGCGAAGACGTGGTGAGCGATGGCGACATCCGCGACCAGGTTCTGGCGAATGCCCCGAAGTCGGAAGACGGCTTCTTCGTCGTGCCGAAGGTGGTGGAGTAGAGACATGGCAGACTCTCCCGCGTCCGTTTTCGACGACCCGCGCTTTCACGCTTTCAGCAAGACGGGCTTCCAGTGCTCATGTGGTGAGCGCCATGTCGGACTGTTTCCGCTCCACATGCACCTTCCGAAAGGCTGGCCTGGCGAAGCAGTCTATGAGCCCAACAGCGCGATCCGCATGGACGGGAATTTCCTCTCGTATGACTTCAGCGTTCTTGAAGGCAAATACTATGCGATGCGGATGCGCCTCCCCGTGGCGATGCATGGGGTCGGCCCTATGGTTTTCATGTACACAGTCTGGGCCGGCATGAACCGGCCGGACTTCGAAGCCTATGTGCAGGCCACCCTGAACAAGACGATGGACAAGAACGTCAAGGCGCCGGCGCGCCTGGCGAACAACATCAGCGGATTCAAGCCGACAAGTGGGTTGATGGGTACAGCGTTCCAGCAGGAAGACGGAGGTTATCCGCTGCTTCTGCTTCACGGAGCACAGGACGCCAACGATCCGAACCACCAGCTCCTCGCCGAGCAAAGGCAGGGCATCAGCTTCGATCGCGTGCTCGAGCTTTTTTCAGAGTACGGACACGATATGCGGGCCGCAGCCGGCGCGTGATCGCCAAATGCCTGTTGAACATTCTTCTTCGAGAAGCGCCTCCAGATGACAAACCTTACGCAGCTCACACTCTCCGACGCCGTTGATGGCCTGAAGGCGAAGCAGTTTTCGTCGAAGGAGATCACGCAGGCTTTCCTTACGGAGATCGACAAGTCGAACCCGCATCTCAACGCCTACGTCGTCGTCACGGCGGACAAGGCGCTGAAGATGGCGGAGGCTTCTGACGCGAATTTGAAAGCCGGCAAGGGCGGCAGGCTGGAAGGCGCACCGCTGGGCATCAAGGACCTGTTCTGCACCGCGGGCGTTCGCACGACCGCGTGCTCGAACATCCTGGGTGAGTTCACGCCGACCTATGAGAGCACGGTCACGCAGAACCTGTGGGATCAGGGAGCCGTGATGCTCGGCAAGCTGAACATGGATGAGTTCGCGATGGGCTCGGCCAACGAGACATCGCGCTTCGGACCGCCTGCTTCGCCGTGGCGGCGTCAGGGCTCCAACGTGAAACTGACGGCGGGCGGATCTTCGGGCGGATCGGCCACGGCGGTTTCGGCTGACCTCTGCCTTGCGGCGACGGCTTCCGACACGGGCGGATCGATCCGGCAACCGGCGGCGTTTACCGGCACGGTCGGGATCAAGCCGACTTATGGCCGCGCGAGCCGTTACGGGATGGTGGCGTTCGCTTCGTCGCTGGATCAGGCGGGGCCTCTGGCGAAGAATGTGAAAGACGCGGCGCTGATGCTCGAGATCATGTGCTCGGCCGATCCGAAGGACTCGACCTCGCTGCACCTGCCAGTGCCTGAATGGACGAAGTCGGTCGGCCAGTCGGTGAAGGGTATGCGGATCGGTATTCCGAAGGAGTACCGCGTCGATGGAATGCCGGAGGAGATCGAGAAACTCTGGCAACAGGGCATTGCCTGGCTGAAGGCGGAGGGCGCGACGATTGTTGATGTCTCGCTGCCGCATACGAAGTACGCGCTGCCGGCTTATTACATCGTGGCGCCGGCTGAGGCTTCCTCGAACCTCGCGCGCTATGACGGCATTCGCTATGGCGCGCGGCAATCGGGCGATGGGTCGCTGACGTCGACCTATGAGACGACGCGGGCGAAGGGCTTTGGCGCAGAAGTTCAGCGCCGCCTGATGATCGGCACTTATGTTCTGAGCGCCGGTTATTACGACGCATATTACCTCCGCGCCCAGAAAGTGCGGACGAAGATTCTCGAAGACTTCGAGAAGGCGTTCGAGGTTTGCGACGCCCTGCTGACTCCCGCTACGCCGAGCGCGGCGTTCGGGTATGGCGAGAAGGGTGCGGATCCGGTCGAGATGTATCTGAATGACATCTTCACGGTGACGGCGAACCTTGCAGGGCTTCCGGCGATTGCGGTGCCGGCGGGTGTCGATCATCAGGGGCTGCCGCTTGGGTTGCAGGTGATCGGCAAAGCGCTCGATGAAGAGGCGTGCTTCAAGGTCGCGGGCGCGATCGAGCGGGCGGCCAACTTCACGGCTCGGCCGGCGCGTTGGTGGTAATGATGACGCCGCAATCTGTTGGGGACTGGATTGCTTGGGCCGGACTGGTGTTGCCGCTTGCTACTCTGGCATTTTCCGCTGTCTGGTTCGTCGCCAGTCAGGCGCAAAAATCGAAAGCCGAACGATACGCTCGCTTTTGGGAGCTTATGAAACAAGCTGGCGCTCAAGATGCAAACATCGCAGCCAAGATGGCCACGTTCTATGAGCTTCGTAAGTACCCCGAGTATAAAGAAGTGATCATCCGCCTGTGCGAAGAAGCGCAAGTTAGCGGATCGTCGGGGGAGTTGTTGAAAAAAGAAATGCTGCTTACCGCTGCTCATATGCGCGCTCCTTCTGCATGAAGCTCGCCCCTGAGAAGCGGAAGATGATGGCGCTTACGGGGTTCATCCCGGCCATCGCGATTGCTGCGGGGCTTCTGTCGCTCGATCCCGAAAGCGCGCTGCGGGCGCAGTATTGGCCGTGGCTGCCGGCCGCTGCGCTGGCGATCGGGGTGGCGGGGAGTGCTTTGTTCTGGCTGGTTTTCGTGCCGTGGCGCGACGACCGGAAACCGGGTGATAAGCGTGACTGATCGACTTCTGTAGCTGGCGTGCGTTGACGCTGCGGCGGTGATTTGCTGACACGACAGTGTCAGCAGAGGGCTGGCAGAGAGTTGCTTCATGAGCCTGTTTGCCGAGTCCATCGCCTTGAAGCCCGCCGGGGAGAATCTGTGGGCTGGCGAGGCCGATCCCGCCTATGCGCACCAGGGCGGCAGGTTTGGCGGGTGGACGGCGGCGGTGCTCTTGCGCGCGGCGATGATGGAGCCCGGAGAGCGGGGCGATCCGTTGTCGCTGACGGTGCTTTATACCGATGCGATTGGCGATGGGCCGATCGAGGTTTCGACGCGTCTGTTGCGGCAGGGATCGAGGCTGCAATTCTGGCGCTCCGAGATTTCGCAGCGGGGCAAGCTGTGCGCGCATGCGCAGGTGACGTTCGGCCATCGGCGGAAGACGACGGCGTTCACCGATGCCGTGATGCCGAGCCCGCCACCTCCGGAGAGTGATCAGCTTGTGGAGTCGACGCCGCCCGTACCGTTTGGCCAGCAGTTTTCGTCGCGTTGGGCGACGCCATCGCCTTTGCTCGGATCGGTGGACGGGCCGGCGAGTTCGCTGTTCTGGCTGCGAGACAAGTTCGGGCGTGGGCTCGATCATGTCTTGCTGACGGCAATGGCCGACTTCGCGCCGCCGCGCGTGATGTACAAGATGAAGAGGTTCGTGAACTCGTCGACGGTTTCGATGACTGTGCATTTTCACGCGACCGATGATGAGCTGGTTCAAGTGAATGATGGCTATGTGCTGAGCGAGGTTCACTGCCGGCGTTGCGAGGGCGGGTATTTCGATCACGAGCTGAAACTGTGGAGCCGGTCGGGCGCGTTGCTGGCGACGAGCGAGCAGGTGGCGGCGTTCCGGGATTAGGGCGTGCGGGGGCGTTCTCGCGGGTGAGTGCGAGTTCGGAAGTTCTAGGCAATTGATGGACGGAGTTTGAGGGAGGTCCGCGCGGAAGCGCGCAGCCCCCTCCGTCTTGCGCGCGAGGGCGCGCAATCCACCTCCCCCGCCTGCGGCGAGGGAGGACTTCGAGCGAGTCCTCCACCATGCGGAGCATGGGGGAGGTGGATTGATGCGTAGCATCAAGACGGAGGGGGCTGTTGGTGCGCTCACGCTGCATGCGTTCGGCCCGTCTCTGCGCGAGGCGTTCGAGGTTGTGGAACAGCCTTGCGAGATTGGTGAGGCGCTTCAGAAGCCGCGACAGTGATTT
>JAUYSA010000252.1 GCA_030696545.1 Hyphomonadaceae bacterium | reverse complement strand
GCGGCCCTTGCCGTTGGCGTTGGAGGCGAGTTCGGTCGGCTTCGAGCAGGCAGAAGCGAGGCCGACAAGGAGGACTGCGGCGATGACGCGGCGCATGGTCAGGACCCTGTGACGAGCTTGGGCAGCTGGTCGGGCGAAGAGACCAGCGACCACTTTCCGCCGGCGGCGACGACAGTGGCTTCCCACTTTTTCAGGACCTCGAAGTATTCTTCCGGGTCGGCCGGGTTGGTCTTGATGACGTTGGCTGCGATCACGTGGATGCCTTCGAGATTCAGCGGGATTTCCGAGGTGTCGCACGTCTTGCCGTAGTCTTCCAGCATGTCGGAGAAGAGCACGATGAAGCGGGATTCTTCCGGGCGCTGTTTCAGCTCGAAGGCGGCTTGGGCGATGGCGCCGCGGATGTCGGTGAACTTGGCCGACTTCACGTGGGCGGCGTAGTCGTTGAAGGCTGTGAAGACTTCGCGCTTGGCTTCGGCGGCGAGGCTGGGCGTCTGCGGGAGTTGCCGGTTGAGGAAGATTTCCTTTTCCGAGAACGAGCAGGCGCTGATCTGGCTTGCGGCGATGTAGTCGCCGGGGAGGAGGTCCGCGACCGTGATGTTCGCGAGTTTCGCCGCGTCGGGGACGGCTTTCACATAGGTGCCGGAGACGTCGAAGACGAAGAAGACCGAGCGGCTGGTGGAGGTCACGAGGCCGCAGGCGGAGAGGGCGGCGATGGCGATCGCGCATGCAGCCGCTTTACCGGCAGCCCCCAACAGAGATCTGGCGATCATGCCTGCTGCAGCTCCCGTTCCTTGCCCTTGTCGCGCTCGCGGTCGCGTTTGGGCGGCTGGTCCTGTTGTGTGGACTTTTTCTGGAGGACGAGCGGTTCATCGCCTCCGTCATCGCCGCCGCCCTTGTTGCGGGTGACGCCTTTGACGCGGCGCTCGACCCAGAGCGGGGCGAAGATGATGAGGTCGTAGATCGACAGGACGAAGAGGCCGGCATTCTTGAAGAAGACCGAGAGCGTCTTGAAGATGAAGGCGGCCAACAGCATCAGGTAGCTGGTCGCGATCGACACCATGAAGACGGAGTTGCGGACGATCGTTTCGAGCGGGAGGGCTGCGGCGGCTAGCAGCCAGGGGATGATGGCGGCGAGGATGACCTGCGCGAAGGTCGACAGCTGGAGGCCGAACACGTTGGGGCGTTCATTGGCTGGGGCGGTGGCTTCTTCAGTGGGAGCGGCGTCGATGGTTGCTGCGTCCGGCGTGGGAGCCGGCGCCAGGAGCGCGCGGTTGGCGATATCGCGGGTTTCCTGCTGCTGCTCGATGATCTCTTCACGCACGATGGAGAGCGTGATCTCGAGCACCGAGAAAGCGGTGAGGAAGCCGAAGGCGACGAAGAACATGATCCGCCGGCTGCTCTGCGTCATCGAATGGAAGGCGGGGATCAGCTTGGTGAAGCCTGCCGCGTCCATCAGGATCACGCCTGCGACGAATTCGAGGAAGATCACGACGATCGCCGCGACGGCTGGCAAGCCGACGCCGCCGATGCGGGCGCCTTCGCCGACGATTTCGGACATCGGGCGTTCGATCAGGAAGAAGTTCAGGAAAACGCCCGCGAGCGCGATGGTCGTGATGATCACGGCGATCAGCCAGGGGACGAAGATCGAGGCCTTGGCGGCTACGGCTGTGCGGTCTTCCGATTTCACGATCTGCTCGAACTCGACGAACGACTTGTTGACGTCGTCGGCGTGCTTGTCGAATTCGTGCTGGGTTTTGGTCAGCTTGTCCGCGATCTCGCGGAGGCGCGGGCCTTCGGTCTTGAGGGCCGTGAGAGCGGGGCGGATTGGCGTGAGCCGTTCCGCCATCGCTTTGGATGTCTGCTGGGCGATCGTGCGTTCGAGCTTGGAGAGGTTTCGGCCGCCTTCGATCGAGGGCATGGCGGCGCGGAATGCGCGTTCGGCCGCGTCTTCGACATTGATATCGGCAAGCGCGGTCGCGGTGCTGGCAAGGGCGTGCGTGCTCTTGTCGAGGCGCGCGATGATCGGGCCGGTTTCCTTTGGCAGACGCTCAGCGCGGTGGCCGATGCGGTCTTCGAGCATCAGCATGCGTTCCTGAAGCTCATCCGCGCGATGCGAGGCGATCTTCTCGTTGCAGTTGACCCGCGCTTGTTTGCCATGCTCGCCAAGCCAGAGACCCCAGCGCCCGAACATGCGGCCAGTGATGAAGAATACCTGCCACAGGACGCGGCGCATCGGCTCGCGCGCCATCCACATGAAAAGGACGAGCACAATAAGCGCCGCCCACCATGGTATTCCAAAAAAAGAGCCGCCATCGGCAGCAGCATTGGACGACGGGAAACCCGTCGCTTGATCGAGAGGTTCTTCCACAGCGAGCCCTTCAGCTGCGTATGCCCGACCCCGTACATCACACCCGCAGCCATAAGGCGGGGCGGATGGGGGCGGCAATGTGGCGGCGAAATTACCATTCTGACATGGACAGAACGGAACGCCTTATGCGGCGCTCAACTAGGCAAGTCTTGCCTCGTAAGCCGCAATGATTTCTTCAAAACGTCCGAGGCGATCTCTCATGCGCGTGAGCGCGCGGCTCGTAACATTACGGCTCACCGCGTCGATGATTTCGATCACGTCGCGTGCGCCGGATTCGAGCAGGCGGATGTCGGCCATCAGCTCGTCGCGCTCACGTTGAAGGAACTGCAGCGTTGCCTTCTTCATCATCGGTAACTCCCACATATCTCCAGTGGGAAAAGCGCTTTGTGCGCGATTTCAGTTCCGGGTTTGTGATCGCTGAAACCTGAATTCGACTCCAGACTTCGGGCCATAACAAGGCAATCAGGGCCGGATCTGGCCTTCGCCGCGCACCAGGTATTTGAAGATTGTGAGCTGTTCGGCGCCAACGGGTCCGCGTGCGTGCAGGCGGCCGGTGGCGATGCCGATTTCGGCGCCCATGCCGAATTCTGCGCCATCCGCGAACTGCGTGGACGTGTTGTGCATGACGATGGCGCTATCGACTTCAGCGAGGAATCGTTCCGCCGCCGATTTATCTTCGGTGACAATGCTGTCGGTGTGTTGCGAACCATAACGCGCGATGTGGGCCATGGCGGCGTCGATGTTGTCGACGACGGCGATGGAAAGGATCGGCGCCAGATATTCGGTGGTCCAGTCGTCTTCGGTGGCGGCGGTCATCGGATAGATGGCGCGGGCGCGTTCGTCGCCGCGCAGTTCGCAGCCCTTGGCTTCCAGCGCCTTCGCGAGACGGGGGAGGAGCGTGGGAGCAATGGCGGCGTCGATCATCATCGTTTCGGTCGAGCCGCACACGCCGACGCGGCGCAGCTTGGCGTTGAGGATGATGGCTTCGGCCTTATCCGGATCCGCCTTGGCGTGGATGTAGGTGTGGCAGAGGCCTTCGAGGTGGCCGATGACGGGCACGCGCGCTTCATCCTGCACGCGAGCAACGAGCGACTTGCCGCCACGGGGGACGACGACGTCAAGCTTGCCGCCGAGGCCGGTCAGCAGGTGGCCGACAGCGGCGCGATCAGCCGTTTGTACGAGCTGGATCGCATCGGCGGGAAGGCCGGCGTCGGCGAGGCCGGCGCGCAGGCAGTCCGCGATGGCGCGCGAGGACTTCAGGCTTTCCGAGCCGCCGCGCAGGATTGCGGCGTTGGCGGCGCGCAGGCAGAGCGCGCCGGCGTCGGCGGTGACGTTGGGGCGGCTTTCATAGATGATGCCGATCACGCCAATGGGGCCGCGCACGCGCGACATTTCGAGGCCGTTGGGGCGTGTCCATGTCGCCATGACCGAGCCGACAGGATCGGGCAGGCCGGCGACATCATCGACGCCCTGCGCCATCGCTTCGATGCGGGCGGGGGTGAGTTCAAGGCGGTCGAGCATGGCGCCGCTGATGCCCTTGGCATTGGCGGCTTCCATGTCGTGCCTGTTGGCTTCCAGCAGGACCGGGGCGGCTGCGCGGATGCGGGCGGCCATCGCCTTGAGGGCTGCGGTGCGCCTTTCCGGGCCGGCCTTGGCGACTTCAGCGGAGGCGGCGCGTGCGGCGACGCCCATGGCCATCATGATGCCGGCGAGGCCCGCGTCGTGCGCGGCAAGGGGGAGCTGGGTTGTCATGGTCGTCCGTTTAGCAGGGTGTGGGGCAGCTATAAAGACCAGTTGCGCCACGGTCGCGGATCATCGCGGAGCAAGCCGAAGATCAGGCTGTCGCGGATACCTATGTGGACATCCCATTCGCCGCGCAGGCGGCCTTCGAGCTGGAAGCCGAGCTTTTCGAAGACGCGGGCAGAGGCGGTGTTGTCGGGGTCGACATCCGCCACGATGCGCCGGGCGCCGTGGCGCTCGAAGGCTTCTTCGAGGGCCAGGGCGAGACCGCGGACCGCGAGGTTTCGGCCGCGTGCGGCGGGCGCGATCATGCAGGCGGCTTCCCAGATATTGTTCTTGCCGCGCGGATAGACCGAGACGCGGCCAAGGGCCGGGCCGTCAATATGGTCGGCAAGCACCCAGTTGATGTCGTCGCCATTCGCCCATTCCTGCAGCATGGCGATTGTGTCGGCGACCGACGCCATGGCGGGGCGCGAGAGATAGCGGCAGCTTTCCTCGTCGCCGAAGAGGACGTGAAGGGCCGGGCCATCGGCCACCGGATCTGTTGGGCGCGTGATGAAATCAGCGGGCATGACGGTGGTTTTATACCCGGGCGCGGCGTTTGGGGTAGTGGCGCTCGCCGAAGGATTTGAGGGCGGCGAGGATGGGCTGGAAGTCGCGGCCGCGCTGGGTGAGCAGGTATTCGTGGCGCGCGGGCTTTTCGGAGTAGAGGCGGCGTTCGAGCATCCCGCCTTCGACCAGCGTTTCGAGGCGCCGGGCGAGCATGTTGGGGGCGATGCCGAGGCTTGCCTCGAACTGGTCGAAACGCGTGGAGCCAAAGCCTGCGTCGCGCAGAATCAGCATGCTCCATGGGTCGCCGACACGATCCAGCGTGCGGGCGACGGGACAGCGGTCTTCAGCAAAACTCTTCCTTCGCATGAGGAAGCATATGGCGGGGTTACTTGCATAATGCAAGTCAAAGGCCGATTTCTAGCCTAACGGCACAATGCCGAAGAGGATTTTTGAGTCATGAGCACCAAAGACACCGTTCTGATTACAGGCGCATCTACGGGGATCGGCGCAGTCTATGCCGAGCGGTTTGCGAAACGGGGACATAATCTCGTTCTGGTGGCGCGCGACTTCCAGCGGCTGGAAACGCTGGCGGCGCGGCTTTGGGAGCAGCATGGCGTCAATGTTGTGATCGAGGCGGCGGACCTGACCAACCGGACGGAGCTTGAGCGGATCGAGCAATTGATCGCAAGCGATCCGCATATTGGCGTGCTGGTGAACAATGCTGGCATGGCCGTGTCGAAGCCTATCATCGGGTCGACGCCAGATGATTTCCAGAAGCTGATCGATCTCAATGTGACTGCGGCGACGCGGCTGGGGATTGCGGCCGCCAATGCGTTTGCGAAGCGGGGCGGCGGGGCGATCATCAACCTGTCGTCGGTGCTCGGGGTGGCGCATGAGATTGGCGGCGCGGTGTATGCCGGCTCGAAGGCGTTTGTGTTGAGCTTCTCGCGGGCGTTGCATAACGAGACGGCGAGCCTGGGCCTGCGGGTGCAGGCCGTGTTGCCGGGCGCGACGCGGACGGAGATCTGGGAACGCTCGGGGCGCGGGATCGAAACGCTTGATCCGGCAATCCTGATGGACGTGCATGACATGGTGGATGCGGCGCTGGCCGGGTTTGATGCGGGCGAGCTGGTGACGATACCGGCTCTGCCGGATGTGGCCGACTGGCAGGCGTTCGATGCGGCGCGGCTGAAGCTGCTGCCGAACCTCTCGCGGAATGCTCCGGCGTCGCGATATGGCGTGAAGGTCGTGGAGCATGCGGCCTAGTGGAACTACTCGATTTCGGCCCCGTTGCGCTTAAGGTGGAGCGGGGCAGGAGTTTCTGATGAGCGATCTGCGCGACAACACGGAAGCGAGCCAGTACGAGCTCGATGTGAACGGCGAGACGGCGTTTGCGCGCTATCGCAAGGAAGACGGCGTGCTGACGATCCTGTGGGTCGAGGCGCCGCCTGCGCTGCGCGGGACCGGCGCGGCTGGCAAGCTGATGGGACTGGTGGCGGAAGAGGCGACGCGGAACAAGTGGCGCGTCGTTCCGGTGTGCGGCTATGCGGCGGCGTGGCTGCGCGGGTCGAAGCAGTATCGCGAGCTGGTGAACTAGCCGACAAGAACCATGTCGTCGACGTGGATAAGGGCGGGGCGGCCGCGGTAGCCAAGGATGGCTTCGAATTCGTCTGACTTGCGGCCGATAAGTTTGGCGGCGTCTTCCGAAGAATAGGCGGAGACGCCTCGTGCGACTGTGCGGCCGTCCAGGTCTATGACGTCGACGGCGTCGCCGCGTTCGAAGCGGCCGGCCACGGCCGTGACGCCTGCAGCCAGGAGCGACTTGCCCGACTGGAGGGCCTTGGCGGCGCCTGCATCAATGCGGACAGAGCCAGTCGGGCGGAGGGCTCCGGCGAGCCATTGCTTGCGCGCTGTCTCAGGCGAGAGATCGGTGAGGAACCATGTGCCACGCGAGCCGCCTGCGTGGGCGCTGATCGGGCCAGCGTCGTCCGTGGTGTTCGTGCCGAGTGTGATGAGGGTGGAGCAGCCTGCGGTGAGGGCGATGCGGGCGGCGTCGATCTTGGTCGCCATGCCGCCGGAGCCCACACCTGCCGATGCGTTGGCGCCGCCAGCCATGGCGGCGATTTCGGGGGTGAGCTTGCGGACTTCCGGAATGTGTTGCGCATTGGGGTTGGAGCGCGGGTCGGCGTCGTAGAGGCCGTCAATGTCGGAGAGCAGGACCAGCACGTCGGCTCCGAGCATCTGGGCGACGCGGGCGGCGAGGCGGTCATTGTCGCCATAGCGGATTTCTTCGGTGGCGACTGTGTCGTTCTCGTTGACGATCGGGATGGCGCCGCGTTCGAGCAGGGTTTCCAGGGTGGAGCGGGCGTTGAGCCAGCGGCGGCGGCGTTCGGTGTCCTCGAAGGTGAGCAGGGCCTGAGCGACAGGGGCATTGTGTTTCGTGAGGGCGTCTTCCCAGGCGCGCATAAGCTTGGGCTGGCCAGTGGCGGCGGCGGCCTGTTTTTCCTCGAGACGCAGCTTGCCGGCCTTCAAGCCGAGCGCGCGGCGGCCGAGGGCGACGGCGCCGGAGGAGACGATGACGATCGACTTGCCTTCACCGCGCAGCTTTGCGGCATCGGCGGCAAGAGCTGCGAAACGCGCCGTATGCGGCTGGCCTGTCTCCTGATCGATCAGGAGGGATGAGCCGACCTTGATGATGATGCGGCGCGCAGACGCGAGAGGCGAAGTCACGGCTTCCAGCCTTCCTCTTTTTCTTCCGGCGTCATTTCTGCTTCGATCTGCGCCTCGCGTTCGGCGCGGCGATGTTCGGTGACGATCTGGAAGAGTTTCTGCACGGTTTCGGGTACGCCCTTTTGCGAGGCGCCGGAAATGCGCAGCGGGGTTTGCTTGCAGGCCTTCTTCAGCTGGGCTGCTTTCTCGCTGATCTCTTCCTTGGTCATCGCGTCGATCTTGTTGAGTGCGACGATCTCCGGCTTGTCTGCGAGCCCGCCGCCATATTTGGCGAGTTCGCCGCGGATCACGCGATAGGCTTCGGCGACATCGTCCTGCGTGCCGTCGACGAGATGGAGCAGCACGGCGCAACGCTCGACGTGGCCGAGGAAGCGCGTGCCCACGCCCGCGCCTTCAGCGGCGCCTTCGATCAGGCCGGGAATGTCGGCGAGCACGAAGCTTGAGCCGATGCCGAGTGACACGACCCCGAGATTGGGGACCAGCGTAGTGAAGGGATAATCCGCGATCTTCGGCTTGGCCGCGCTGACGGCCGCGAGGAAGGTCGACTTGCCGGCGTTGGGCATGCCGAGCAGGCCAGCGTCCGCGATCAGTTTGAGGCGCAGCCAGATCCAGCGTTCTTCGCCTTCATGGCCGGGGTTGAAGCGGCGCGGCGCCTGGTTGGTCGAGGATTTGAACTTGGTGTTGCCCCAGCCGCCCGACCCGCCCTTGGCGAGCAGGACCTGATCGCCGAGCTTGTCGAGATCGGCGATCAGCGTTTCCTGATCTTCCTCGAACACCTGCGTGCCGACCGGAACTTTCAGGACGAGAGTGGGAGCGTCGGAGCCGGTGCGGTTCGCGCCCATGCCATGAATGCCGCGCTGCGCCTTGTGGTGCTGCAGGTAGCGGTAGTCGATCAGCGTGTTGAGGCCTTCAACCGCTTCGATGATCACGTCGCCGCCGCGCCCTCCATCGCCGCCATCAGGGCCGCCGAACGGGATGAACTTCTCGCGCCGGAACGAGACGCAACCGTCTCCGCCGCCGCCGGATTTCACATAGACTTTGCACTGGTCGAGGAATTTCATGTCTTCAGGCCTTTGGGCGCACGCGCCTTCGTCTTTGCTGCCCTTGTCACGGCGGCAGGTTTCTCTTTGGTGGAGGCAGTCAGCGACAGCCGCATCAAGGGGCGGCCGGGCTTGCGTTCGATGACGGTCTTGAAGCCCGCGCGGTCGAAGACGCGTTTGGGGCCGACAAACATGCCGGTGGTGGAGCGCTTCTCGTCATGCGCCATGGGGCAGGCTTCGACAGTTTTGGCGCCGTGGCTTTTCGCATAGGCGGTTCCGGCTTCGAGCAGAGTTGCGCTGAGACCTTCGCCCCGCGCGTTCTTGCGGATGAAGAAGCAGCTGGCGCCCCACACGCTTTCGTCTGCGCCATGCTCGGGCAGTTCGGCAGCTGACGCCTTGCGGCCCTCATTCCAGTCAGGTGTCGCTGGGCGCGGCGCGATGGCGAGCCAGCCGACAGCTTCGTCGCCTTTGTAAGCGAGGAGGCCGGGCGGCGGGCCGTTCTTCACGATCTTCGCCATCGCGGTCTTGCGCGACTTCGGGTCTGCCTCGCGGCGGATTGCAGCCGGCAGGCGATGATGCACGCACCAGCACATCTTGCAGATCGAATCCGTCTCGAAGAGAGCGACGAAGTCGTCCCAGCGATCAGACGTCAGCGGATGGATGGCGAGGGCGGTCATGTCAGTGTGCGGCGTGGCTCGGGTGTGCGGACAAAGTAACCGGGGTCGCGCCTTCGGGCCACACATAACGCGTCGCGGGGGAGGTCCGCTGGCGAGCCAGGCCAAACAGGTCTTCCGTGCCGGTCGGCACAAAACCCAGCTTGCGCAAGACGTTGCCCGAGGCCGGGTTGTCCGCGAAGTGGCCGGCGGCGAACACTTTCGCCCCCAGCTGGTCGCGGCCCCAGTCCATCAGGGCGCGGGCGGCTTCCGACGCGTAGCCCAGGCCCCAGTAGGGCATGCCGTACCAGTAGCCGAGTTCCCACGTCGCCGCATGCGGCTCGCCAATGCGCGACAGGCCGCAGGCGCCGACAACGCCATCGATGGGCGCTGTCACGGCGAAGGCATACTCGCTGCCGGTTTCGCGGCCACGTTCTAGGATATCGAAGAAGCTGTAGGCAGCGGCGATCGGATAGGGGTGCGGGACGCGGCCGCACATCTTCGCGACGTCGTAATCGCCGGCGAGATAGGCGACGCGTGCTGCGTCCGAGTGATTGTAAGGGCGCAGGGTCAGTCTTCTTGTCGTTATCGTCTTCATGTCGGTCCCCTGCCTGCCTTTCCAGGCGCTGGTCAGGGGAGGGCAAAAAGAAAGGGGAGGCGGTCCCGCCTCCCCTGATCTCTTTGTCAGGTTCGGACCGCTGCCCTCGTCGAGGGGCGGCCCGGGTTCACCTGGACCGCTTACTCGGCTGCGAGTTTCGGGGACGGGACGATCGAGATGAACATCCGGCCCTTGGCGCCTTCACGGAACAGCACTTTGCCGCTTTCGGTGGCGAAGATCGTGTGGTCACGACCAAGGCCAACATTCTTGCCGGGGTGGTACTGCGTGCCGCGCTGACGAACGATGATGTTGCCAGCAAGGACTTCCTCGCCGCCGAAGCGTTTCACGCCGAGGCGCTTGGAGTTCGAATCGCGACCGTTGCGAGTAGAGCCGCCTGCTTTTTTGTGGGCCAAACTGGCCTCCCTTGGTCCGCGGTCGCAACCGCGCGTTCAACAGATATGGCCCTGCGGCCGGAAACTTACTTGGCCTTCTTGGCCGGGGCTTTCTTTGCAGCAGCCTTGGCCGGAGCAGCTTCAGCTTTCGCTTTCGGAGCGGCTTTGGCTTTCTTGGCGGGAGCAGCGGCTTCAGCCTTGGGCTCGGGCACGCGATCCGACTTCTTGGCTGTGGCGCCGCCCTTGGCGAGGATATCCGTGATCTTGATCACAGTGACCTGCTGGCGGTGGCCGAGCTTGCGGCGGTATGTATTACGCGGCTTCTTCTTGTAGGTAATGACCTTGGCGCTGCGGGTCTGTTCGACCACTTCGCCGACGACCTGCGCGCCGGAGATCAAGGGAGCGCCAACGCTCACATTATCGCCATCGCCGATCATCAGCACTTCGCCGAAAACCAGCGTGTCGCCGGCTTCGCCTTCGAGCTTCTCGATGGTGATTTCCTGGTCGGCGGCGACCTTGTACTGCTTACCGCCCGTCTTGATGACCGCGAACATCGGAATTCTCTTGTGTTTTCAGGGGGTCTTGCGACCAAATAGCTTTCCACCCACAAGCCGGGCCTGCGGGCGGGAGCGGGCATATAGACGGGGAGGCCCCAGCCTGTCAAACGCCGGATACGGGAATCTGCCGGGATTTTCGCTGGTGGGGCGTAGCTTGGCCCGGCGACCCTATTTAGCGCCGCGCTTCCGGGTCGCGGCGGCTTTTTTTGCGGAGGCTTTGCGCGCGGCCGCCGGGCGGGCGGCGGAAGCGGCTCCGCCTTTCTTGCCACCCTTCCTGGCGGCTGGATGGCCGGTCGATTTGCCCCGGCCAGAACCGCCGGGCTTCTTGCCGCCGCCGTCATCCTTGTTGACCGTCGCCCAGGCGCGGCTTTCTGCTTCCTTCTTGCTGACGCCGCGCTTCTCGTAGCTCTCCTCGATATGCTTGGCCTTGCGTTCCTGCTTGTCGGTGTATCTCGATTTGTCGCCGCGAGGCATGGCGCTTTCTCCGTTTATCGTATCGGCGAGTGAACGGCGCGGAGAAGTCCGTGTTCCTCAAATCACCTACGCGGTGTGAGGCCAATTATTGAATGTAGCGGAGGTGCAGCCAAACACAGTGCAGCTGCGCCAACTGATATCTGCAAGCACTGGACTAGAACTCTCGCGCGAACTCTCGCGAGGGGCCAATCGAGATTCCGACTGTTCCAAAGGGCTACGTCACATGCTTCGAGATATTGTGATCTTTCCATAAGCGAGCGCATCTCGACAAACTGATCATTCGAGGCGAAGGTTGGGAAACAAGACAAGCGCTTCGTGGGAGAGGCGTGCTGCAGAGGAAATGGGGATCGCTTTGGGGAAGCGATCGGTTGGGTAGGCCGTCGGGCGGTCAGTACGGTCCGAAAAAATCATCAAAGCAGCTGAGTTGGGCGGGTGAATTCCGTCAACGCACGCTCATGCGCGGCATATGGCGTGCGTCATCAATGATGACGCCGCTCGATTTTACATAGCCGTCGTCATCGATCGCGAAAAACTTGCGAGGTGGCGACAACAAGAAACAACTACCGGGGGTTTTCATGTCTCAAGTCACCATTGGTGCCGGCCGCATTTCGAATGTGGCGGCTTCTTCGAGTCGAGCGACGCGTGGGAACCTGTTGCGAAACTCGGCGATCGGGTTCGGCCTGTCGATGGCAATCCTGAAGCCGGGTGAGGCGTTGGCGCAGCAAGTCTGCGGCCCTGCAGCGGCGACCGTGACCTGCACGCCGGGTAGCTACACCGCCGTTGGTTACAACGGCCTCACCACAGACACGACGATCGTCCTGGAGCCGGGTGTGGTGCTCACCGAAGGCATGAGCGCCACCAGCGCCAACGGCGCTGCGGGTGTGGATATCACGGTCGATGCAACAAACGCGACCGTCAACCGCACTATATCGACGCCGAACTATTTTGCTGCCGGCATCGTTGTTGGCACGTCGAACGGCCTTTCGGGCCCTGCGGTCGCGAATGCAGGTACAATCACCATCCGGGCTGGCGACGTCGATGTCTCGGCCAACAATGGCAAAGGCATTCTGGCCTACGGCAACGACATCACGATCACTGCCAACAGTGTTATCGCCCGTGGAGCTTCGGATACTTCGCCGGGCGCGACTCAATCCCACGCCGTCGTGGCTGACTCCGTCGGCACCGGCGGCGATATCTATATCAATGTCGGCACGACGTCGGCCGCTGGCGATAACGCAAGCGCCATCCTCGCGTACAGCAATCACGCAGGCACCTCCGGCGCGATCACCATCATTTCCGGAGATGCCTTCACCAGCGGAAGGAATGCACCTAGTGTTCTTGGAGCCTCCCATCTCGGCAACGTTTCTGTCACGTCGGGGACATCTATAACTACTGGAGACTTGTCCGACGCCGTCGTTGGCTTTTCTGGCGCAACGGGAAATATCGAGGTCAGCTCAGTTTATGCCGTCACCAACGGGGTTGGATCGCGGGGCGTGGCCGGCTCTGGCATCGGAGGGGATATTTCGCTCGTTTCGGGATATGCGTCCACCTCGGGAGGCACAACGCTCACCGGCAGACGCGCAATCGCCGTCATCGCGAACGCCTCCAACGCTACCAACCGAAATGGGGACGTCACGATCACTTCGGAAGAGATCGAGTATTCAGGCGGGGGCGCGATCGGGATCTACGCAGCCGCCACTGACGGCGACATCGTGATCAATACGGGATCCATCGTCGGCAACGGAGAAAACTACTACGCCGACACTGGCCTCGGCGGGACGGGACTCAATTACGTCCCTATCGCCCTCGCGACCGATTCCGTGACTGGTAATGTGACGATCAACAGCGAGTCGATCATCAACAACGGCACAATCGGCGGCGGCATCGGCGTAAACACGACCTCTGGCCTGATTACTGTCAACACCGGGTACATTGAGACGTTTGGCGACGGGGGTCTCGGAATCACGACCACCGGCGCGACCGGTGACGTCGTTATAACATCTGATGATATCACCACGCATGGCGACGCCCTTTATCTGCCCGACGTTGATGGCGCGTATAACGGACGTGAGCTTTTCTTCGCTGACGCGATCGAAGCAGCCAGCCGCGGCGGCTCGGTCACAGTGACCAGCAACGACGCCACCGTGCTAGGTGAGGGCAATCAGGCTATCACCATCATCGCGTTTGAAGACGCTACGCTGAACAGTCGCAATGCCACCAACATGGGCGAGGGGATGAACGCCATTGGTGTCGTGATGGACAACGGGCTGATGGATATCAACCTTACCGGCGCAACCACGGCGGAGAATGGCACGGGCGCAAGCCTTATTGCGCTGAATGAGAGCGACGTCACTGTTGATCTATCGGCGGGCGCTTCCATTCTGGCGCGCGATGGCGGGTTGTTGGCTGTGACCGGCACGGGCTCAACGACAATCACCAACCGTGGCCGCATCGAAACCACGGGCGCCGATATCGGCTCCGCGACCGGCGCCGCGATCCAGGTTAGCGCGACCACTGGCGGCAGCGTCACGATCAACAATTACGGCACGATCATCGGCGGACTTTCTCAGTCCGGCGTGGTCGGCTCTGCGATTACCTTTTCGGATGATGTTGTCGACGAGACGCTCAACCTGTTCACGGGCAGCATCATTGTCGGCTCGGTTGATGGGCAGGGCGGCGTCGATACCTTGAACCTCAGCGGCACGGTGAACGCCATCACGTCCTCGCAGGGGGTCGGCGATATCGTCAATTTCGAAGTGCTGAACGTGGACGCCGGCTACTGGGTCCAGAGCGGCCAGGTCGATGTCGCGGAAATCAACGCAAACGCTGGTGCACTTATCCTGACAGGCGCGGCATCGGGCGATGCGACGATCGAAGACGGCGCCATCCTGCAGATCGGTGCTGGGGGAACAACGGGCACGCTCGTGGGTGATATCATCGCCAACGGCACGCTCGTGTTCAACCGCTCCGACGACTACCTGTTCGCGGGCGCTCTTTCTGGCGATGGCTCGCTGGTCAAGCTGGGCGCAGGCAAGGTGACGCTGGATGGACTGTATTCATTCAGCGGCACCACGTCGATCCAGGCTGGCACGCTGAAGATCACGCAGCTGGCGGCTGAGGGCGATCTCAACCTCGGTGACGAGGGCGAGATCGATCTGTCCGGCGGCGAGCAGACTGTCGGCGGTCTGAACGGGTCCTCGGGCTCGACCGTCAATATCGACGAGGGTGAGCTGACGATCAATCAGGAGGAGGGCGCAACCAGCACGTTCGGTGGTTCGCTTACCGGCAATGGTTCGCTGATCATCGCGGGCGGCGGATCGATCAACCTCACGGGCGTCAATACCTACACCGGCCCGACATCAGTGGAGGGCGGCAAGCTGTCGGTGAACGGCTCCATCACCTCGGCGGTGACGGTCAATGACGGCTCGATCCTCGGCGGGTCTGGCACGATCAACGGCTCTATCCTGATCAGGCGCAACGCGACGCTGGCGCCGGGTAATTCGCCAGGCATTCTCAATGTCGGCGGCCCGCTGACGCTGTCTTCCGGCTCGACACTGCAGATCGAAGTCAATCCAAGCCTGTCTCCCGTGAATGACCGCATCGATGCTACCGGCGTGGTGACGATCGAGAACGGCGCCATTCTGGAAGTTGATCCGCAAGGGTCCATCGATCTCTACCAGCGCGCGAATGAGTACACGATCATCAACGCGGACGGCGGGATCGTCGGAACGTTTGCCGAGAGCGATGTCAGCTCGAACATGGCGCTGCTTGATCCGCGGCTTGTTTATGAGCCTTCGCGTCTGCGTCTTCAGCTGATCCGCAACGATATTGCGTTCAACGCTCTTGCGCAGAACACGAACCAGTTCGCCATTGGCACGGCGGCAGAGGCGGCGGGTGATGGGGCTCCCGTTTACAACGCACTGGTTGCCCAGAGCGATGCTGGCCTGCGTGCAGGCTATGACGCGCTTTCTGGCGAAGTGCATGGCAGCGCATCGACCGTGCTGATCAACGAAGCCAGCAATTACCGCCGCCAGATACTCGAGCGGATGTCCAATCTTGCTGGGAACCAGATCTGGCTCGAGGCGACAGCGGAAGAGTCCACAATCGAGAAAGATACGACCAAGGGCTATGGAGAGGTTGATTCCAACTCTGCCGGCATGACGGGTGGGGGGCAGCTATCGTTTGGCGCCCTATCGATTGGCGCGTCGGGGGCGTATATACGCTCGGACATCGACGTTGATGCGCGTAGCAGTGACGTTACAGCGGAGAGCACGCGAGGTACGGTGTTTGCCACGTTTGATTCTGGCGTCATCAAGGCCAAGCTCGGTGCTGAAATGTCGGAGTCGAAGCTCACGACTGCTCGTGCGATCGTCTTCCCGGGTGTCGCGCAGGCATCGTTCGCGGAATACGACGCAAGCGAGAGCCAGGTGTTCGGCGAGATCGCCTTTAAGTCGGATATCGCCGGCCTCGCGTTCGAGCCTTTTGTTGGCATCGCCAAGATGAAGCTTGAAACAGACGGCTTTGAAGAAGACGGGGTGCTGGGTCTCGAAGTTGATGGCACGGAGCGCGAAGTCACTTTCACCACTGTCGGCGCGCGCCTGCAGGGTCCGGCGGACTGGCAGTTCCGGCCGATGGCGTCCGCTGCCTGGCGTCATGCGGAGGGTGATCGCGCGGGAGATTTCAACGGCGCCTTCACGTCTGGCTCCCCTGATTTCCTCGTTTCGGGCGCCACGGTTGATAGCGATAGTCTCCTGGTAGATGCCGGGTTCAGCTATGCGATCGGCCCGGCGATGGAACTCTCCGTTGGCTATTCCGGCGTCATCGCGCCCGATACGCGCCAAGATTATCTCAACACCCGTTTCTCCGCCCGTTTCTAGCGGCGGAACCTCCGGAACCTCCCGGAGACCCATGCGCCGCTCATACGGCGCATGGGTATTTCGCCCACCCGACCTCACGTGTCGTGGACCGGACCCGCATGGCTGTCTTGCCGGTCGGCAATATGTGCAGTGCGCGGGCGACGGCTAAACGATTCAACGCATTGTTTTTATAAGAATATTCTTCGTTAACGCGTGGCCTCGTTCTTGCTTCGCGTGAGCGAGCGCGTGTGCGCAGGCGAAGGTGTGGCGGAGGTCCGCCTCTGGGAGGGCTGAACCGTCGGTATGGTGTCGTTCATAGCCTCCTACAACTCGGGCCAGATCGCCGCCATGTCGCGCGATGCGATCCAGTCGCTGACGCGGGCTGACATTGCGGCCCTGTCGTCCGCCCAGGTGGCGGCTTTTACCTCGACCGGCATTTCGGATTTTACCTCCACCCAGCTGGGCCAGCTTTCGACCAGGCAGGTTGCGGCGCTCAGCCGGGCGCAGATCGCAGCGCTGTCGCCCAGCCAGGTGGTTTTCAATTCGGCGCAATTGCTGGCGCTCAGTGCGGCGCAGTTTTCGGCGTTTGATCCTGAAGACATTGCTGTGCTGACCGCCGGGCAATTGCGCGGCGTGACGGCAGCCGATCTGACCGCACTGTCGCAGCAGCAACTGGCGGTTCTGTCGGCGACGCAGATGTCAGCGCTCAGCACGTCGCAGCTGCGCGGGCTTACAGCCGCCGACATTGGCGCATTGTCTGAGACGCAATTGGGCGCGCTGTCAGGCAGTCAACTTGCCGGCCTCACTTCGCCACAGCTTCGCGGGTTATCCGGCACGCAGCTGTCGGCGCTGACAGCGACGCAGATGGGTGGCTTCACCGCCTTGCAGCTTGGCTCTTTCTCCGTGACGCAAGTGCGCTCGCTGACGACGACGCAGGTTGGGATGCTGAGCGTAGCCCAGGTGAGGGGGCTTTCGACGGCATCGATCGGTGTGCTCAGCGTTACCCAGTTCGAAGCGCTGTCCAGCCAGAAGATCGCGGGCTTTCAGGCAACACAAGTCCGCGGAATGACATCGACACAGATCGCCACGCTGGATGCGACGGAGTTTTCGGTTCTTGCATCGACGCACCTGACCGCGCTCGGCGTGAGCCAGATCGCGGCGCTGAGTACTGACCAGCTGAGCTCGATAACGGCCACGCAGATGAAGGGCCTGACGGCCGCGCATGTGGGGGCGATGTCGACGACGCAGGCCGCCGCCCTGACAGCCACGCAGATATCTGGCTTCAGCAAAGTGCAGCTTTCCGGGCTGACCTCGGCGCAGATCTCTTCGCTTGGCGCTGATCAGCTCGGCGCGCTGTCGGCAAGCCAGATCGGCGCGCTTGGCATTGCACAGCTGCGTGGGATTTCGCAGGATCAGATCGCCTCGCTTGATCCTGTCCAGGTTGCAGGCTTCACGGCTACACAAATCAAGTCGTTCGCGCCGCAGCAGGTTGCCGCGCTGACACCGGCGCAGCTTGGCGCGATGTCGAACGGCGTGATTTCTGTTTTGACCGCCAAGCAGGTGGCGGCCATGTCCGCTACGCAGGTGGCGAGCCTGAACGGCGCGCAAGTTTCCGTTCTGGCTCCGGCGGTCGTTGGCGCGCTGAGCGCAGACCAGCTGAACGCGCTGACAAACGATCAGGTCGCATCTCTTGGCGTGGCGCAAATCAAAGGTCTTTCGAGAGCTCAGATCGGTGCGATTGATGCGGCGCAGCTCGCTAAATTCTCAGCGGCGCAACTATCGGCTTTCACCGCCGGGCAGGCGGCGGGTCTTACCGGCGATCATCTTGCTGCTTTCTCCAGCACTCACTTGCAGGCGCTGACATCGACCGCAATCGTCGGGTTCGGCTCGACGCAAATGGCAGGCCTATCAACGGCGCAGGTGTCCAGTCTTGCGCACACGCAGATTGCCGCACTGTCGGCCGCAGCCATGTCTACGTTTTCGAGTGAACAGCTCGCGGCGCTGTCGCCCGAACAAGTCGGCGCCTTTGGCGCTGCACAGGTCGGCGGCCTATCATCAACCCAGGTTGGCAGCCTTGCTTCCACTCAAGTCGCAGCCTTGTCGTCGAGTGCATTGGCAGCCTTCAGGGCGACACAGATCGCCGGGCTCACGCCTGAGCAGGTCGCGACACTGACCACCACGCAGGTGAAGGGTCTTTCGCTTGCGAGCCTCTCCGCCGGCCAACTTGGCGCAATTACCGAAACGCAGATCGCTGCGATGGCGACAACCCAGTTGCGCGGCCTTGCTGCGACGCAGATCACGGCGTTGTCCGATGTGCAGGTCGCCAGTCTTTCGGCAACGCAGATTGCGAAACTCACGACCACGGCGATCACGGGCTTTGAGAGCCAGGACATTTCCGGCTTCAGTGCATCGCAGCTGGGTGGCCTCAGCGGCACGCAGCTTGATGCGCTGACATCCACACAGCTTGCCGCGCTATCGAGCGCCCAGCTGGGTGGTCTGTCCGTCACACAGATTCTCGGGTTCTCCGCGACCGATATGGGACTGTTTGACGTCACACAGATCGGCGGGCTGACCAATTCGCATGTTGCGAGCCTGACTGCCACGCACTTTGCCGGCCTTGGCGCGACGCAGATTGCGGCTCTCAGCGCGTCCCAGCTTGGCGGACTTACCTCGACGGGAATTGGCGCCTTGGCGGCCACGCAGGTGGCCGCGCTGACTGCCGACCAGATACCGCTGCTTTCAACGACGCAACTGAAAGGTTTCACAGTATCAAGTGTCGGCGCGCTGGCTGTGGATCGCCTTGCCGCGCTTACGACAACACAGGTCGGCGCGTTCTCGGCAGCGCAGGTCAAAGGCTTCAGTGCGGATGCAATCGCCGCGCTTTCGGCGGAACAGATGGCAGCACTCTCATCCACGCAGGTTGGCGCGTTGACCACGACAGCGATTGGCTCGCTGGAACCAGCGCAGATCGGCGCTCTGTCTAGCACGCAGCTAGCTGGCCTCGGCGCGACACAGCTGCGCGTTTTCAGCGAAACGCAGATCGCATCGATTTCATCCACGCAGATTGCAGCGTTGAGCACGACACAGCTACGCGGCTTCAGCACGACAGGTCTTGGCCTGTTCAGCCTTGAACAGATCGCAGCCCTTTCAACAACCCAGGTCGCCGGTCTGGCAGCGACGCAGGCTGCGGGCCTTTCGACCACGCAGATATCCGCGCTCAGCCTTGAGCAGTTCGAGGCGTTGAGTTCGACGATGATCGGTGGCTTCACCACAACGCAGATCGGCGCCCTGTCGATCTTCCAGATGGCGGACCTTTCGCCGACGCAGGTGAAAGGGTTGTCATCCTCGGCCATCGCGTCGCTTTCGGCTGAACAGATCGGCGTGCTGTCAGTGTCGCAGATGGCGGCGTTGTCCGCGGCGCAGCTGGGCCAGCTGTCCTCGACACAGGCGTCGTTGTTATCACCCGAGCAGCTTGGCGCGCTTGCTCCAACTCAGATCGCAGGCTTCTCCACTACGGCGATCTCCGGCCTCGAACTGGAAGACATCGTCAATCTGACGACGACCCAGTTGACAGGCCTCACATCGAGCCAGATCGGCGGTCTCGCGGTTACGCACATCCCGGGCTTGAGCGCGACACAAGTGGTTAGCCTAACCTCTACGCAGTCGCAGGGGATTACGGCCGCTCAGATGGCGGCCTTCTCGGCCGACCAGATCGCTGCACTTGGAACGACACAGCTTCCGTTGCTGACAGCCAGCGCCGTTAGCGGCTTGCTGACCACGCAGATCGCGCTGCTATCAACGACACAGATTTCCGCCCTGACAGCTACGCAGTTCGCGGCGCTGAGCGCTGATCAGACTGGCGCGTTTGCGGCGTCGCAGATCCTGTCGCTAGACGCAACGCAGCTCTCGCGTCTTGGCGCCACGTCAGTCGCCGCGCTAGGATCGACAATCCTCGGAGCGCTTTCGACGACGCAGATCAAGGGGCTTACGGCGTATCAAGTCGCTGCTCTCAGCACAACCGACATACAGGCGTTATCGACCACACAGATGAGCGCCCTTTCAATCGGCGCGCTGGCAGGTTTAACGCCGACGCAAGTGGCCATGCTGGAGGTTGGCGATATCGCGGTGCTCAGCAACAGCGGGCTCGCTGCGCTTTCCGCTAGCGCCGTGTCGGGACTGAACCAGGACCAGCTCGGCGGCCTTGAAACAACGCAACTTTCCGCGTTCACCGCAACTCAGATCGCCAGCATTTCAACGACCGGCATCGCGGCGCTGTCTGGCGGCAGGCTGGCGGCGCTGTCCACGACACAACTTGCGGCGCTTACCTCGACGCAAGTGGGCGCACTTGCGCCATCTGACGTTGCGGGGCTTAGCACCACGCAGCTACGTAGCTTGTCGACCAGCGGTGTAGGCGGACTTGAAGCGGAAGATATCGCCGGACTTACGACCACGCAGACCCAGTCTTTGCTGTCCATCCAGATCGCGGCCTTGTCGACTACGGCCGTCGGCAATCTTGCATCCACAGAAGTCGGCGTGCTGACGTCAACCCAGTTCGCAAGCCTCACAGCGACACAGATCGGCGCGCTGAGTACCACGCAAATGTCTGCTTTCAGTGCGACGCAGCTCAACGGCTTCACGACAACGCAGGTTTCCGGGCTCTCAGCCACGCAGGTGCAAAGCCTGACGACGACCACGGTTGCAGGTTTCAACACGACACAGATCGCCGCCCTGTCGAATACGGCCGTCGGCGGGCTTTCAGCAGGCCAAGCCGCTGCGCTTTCGACTAGCCAGTTCATGGCGCTCGGCGTCACGCGGATCGCTGCGATGTCATTAACGGCAATCGCGGCCTTGCCGGCAGCTGACCTGATGGCGCTGACGGCGACGCAGCTTTCCGGCGCCGGCCTGACGCCGACATGGATGTCCGCCTTGACGACCGATCAGATTGCAGTCTTCTCGACCACGCAGGTTGCTGCTCTTTCGGCAGACCTCATCAGCGGTCTCACAGCAGAGCAGGTTGGCGCGCTGGCGCTGACGCAGTTCGCTGCCCTGTCGTCGATCCAGGTCGGATCACTTGCGTCCACCGCGCTCGCTGGAATGACGACGACAGCCATCGAGCAGCTCACCATTACGCAGATCGCGGGCCTGAAGGCGACGCAGATTGGCGCTATCAGCTCGACCGGAATCGGATATTTCTCGACGGACGAGGTCGCAGCGATGACGGCGACGCAACTTGCCGGGCTGGTGCGGGTTCAACTGCGCGCGATGAGCACCGCGCAGGTGGCGGCGCTGACCGCCAGCCAGATAGCAGCGTTCGGTCCGGAGCAGATTGCCAACTTTACGTCCACTGAGCTGAATGCATTCAGCAATGTGCAGTTCTCGGCCATCACTGGCCCACAGATGGGCGCCTTCACGTCGTCACAGATCAATAATTTCGCTGACACACGCATCGCGTCCATGACGTCCGCGCAATTGAGCGGCCTTACATCAACGCAGATCAGCGGATTCAGCACGACGACCATCGCTCCCCTGTCAGTGGAACAGATAGACGCGCTCGCTCCGACGCAGATCGCCGGCTTCACGGCCCAACAGATCGCAGCGATGACGCCGGAGCAGCAGGAAGCGCTTGTTCGGGCCGTGAGTTAGGTCTGAAGCCTGCGGACGTGGGCAGATTGGCAGCGGTTGATCCTGATCAACATGGCACACCAAACATGGCATACTCTCTCCTGAGCAGGAGGTTTCGTCATGCAGTATCGCAGCATTCTGGTTCAGGTGGATAATGCCTATGGCGCCAAGGCGAGGGTGCAGGCAGCTGTGCGGCTGGCGATCGAGCATGACGCTACGCTCACCGGCGCGTTCCTGAAATCCGAGGCGACTCCGGCCTATCTTGTCGCAGAAGGCATTGTGACATCGGCGGAGGCTGTGGACGCCTTCTTCCAGGACCGGGAGGCGGAGGCTGCCAAGTGTAATGATGAGGCGCGCTTGCTGTTTGAGCAGGCGATTTCGTCGACGGGCATCAACGCTAGTTGGCACACGCTGAATGGGGTCAGTCACGACCACATTGTCAATTACGCTCGCAGGCACGATCTCACGATCCTGCCACGCAACATGAAGGTAGCGCCCGGCGAAGCGGATCTGTCTGCCGACAAGGTGGCGATGGCATCGGGCGGGCCGGTGCTGATATTGCCGGAGGCGGGCTACCCTCCGACATTTGGGCGAAAAATTCTGGTCGCCTGGAAGGACTCGCGCGAGTCGGCGCGCGCGCTGCGCGACGCGTGGCCATTTCTGGCTGCGGCTGAGGAAGTGCATTTCGTGACCGCTATCCAGGATGGCGCGCGTCAACTGGACGAGGTCATGCAGCGTCATCTCAGGGAACATGGATGCAGCACGTCACGATTGATCATCGATCGTGACACTGACGTACCGACAGGCGAGGTCATTCGCCGGCATATCGACCTGCTTGGCGCGGACATGATCGTGATGGGGCTCTATGGGCGCTCCCGCCTTCAGGAGTTTGTGTTGGGCGGGGTAAGCAAGGACATGCTCGGACACATGACCATGCCCGTGCTCACGTCTCACTGATTTTGCGGGAGGGTGACGCCATGTCGGGTGGCCCAGCAGTCGTCGCTATCGCAAACGAGCAGTCCTTTCGCATGTGGCTCAGGCGCAACGAGGGCACAGCTATCGAGGAGTTGGGAGATTTCTGCGAATCCTCGGACTTTCTTGAGCACGCCGACCCACAGCCTCAGGATCTTTCGCGCAGGTCTGGCCGGCTGATGTACAAGGCGCGGACTGCGAAAGTAGAAGAACAACTCGCCGTATATCTGCGTAGGGTTGCTGCGCAGATCGATCTTGCTGTCAGCCGTCATGGAGCGAGGTTTCTGGTTCTCGTCGCCCCGCCTCTTGTGCTGGGGCGTCTGCGCGATCTGCTTACGTCTTCGACCAGGATGAAGCTGGCCCGGGAAATCACCCGTGACCTGATCAACGAGCCGGGTGGTTCCATCGAGGCGCTATTGGATAATATCAAGGCGTGAGGGTTGAGGTTAGCAGGCTCTCAGGGCGACGCCCGTATCCGCTTCGCCCCCCTGGGCAAGTTGTTCGAGAACATGCCGCTGCAGGAACCTGCAATGATAGAGCGAGGTAAGCTTGATCCAGCCGCGGCGCTGGAACTCGGTCATCTTGCGAGAGACCGTCTCAAGACGGAGGCCAAGGAATTCGGCCATATCACCCCGACGCATCGGCAGGTCGAACTCGCGATCATGGTTCACTTCGCATAGGTCCGCGATCGACAGCAGGAAGGTGGCGAGCTTCTGCTCGGCGGACTGCGCGCCAATGGTTGCCAGCTGAGACTGTGCAGCGCCAAGCTGGCGCGCGATCTGCCTGAGGATCTGATCGGCCAGGGCGGGATCATTTTTGCAGATGCCGTTGATGCGGATGGCCGGGATCGGCCGTATAATGACATCGGTGATGGCTTCGCAGCTGTTTGAATAATGTCCATCTGACTCGATGCCGAGAATTGAGCCACTGTTCGCGAAGCCGACGATCTGACGCTGTCCGTCGATCAGGGTGCGGTAAAGCTTCACCCATCCCGACTCGACAATGTAGATCCGGTCTCGGGCATCGCCCTCGAAGAACAGATGATCATGTGTGCTGACGTGCTGTGCCGACAGGGTGGGCGCGGTTGCACCGAAGGTCTTCGATCCGGCGCCTTGAAGGTCGTGAATTCTACCGCCTGCGATGCACATGTCGATCTCCTGCTTCTCACAGGGTCATCCTGGCGGGTCTGCGTGGTGAGGGTTTGCCGGAGTGTGGCGGCTTCTGTGACGAAGTGTGTCCGCATTCGCGAGGGGTAATCGAATTGACTGAAATCAAGCGGTTCTGGTGGTCGTGTCGGTTATCTGGCATCAAGGGTGCGACAGCGGGTCGCCCATGGAGAGACATCATGAAGTACGTAGCGATGGCGATTGGAGCTGTGCTGATCGGGATGTCAGGAGTGGGTGGTTGCGTGGCGGGGCCTGAGGATGCGGGCACCGGCGATGCCGGTCTGGTCTCTGCAGGACGCGACGTGGCTGTGCGCGAATGCGCGTCCTGTCACGCGATAGACCAGGATATGATAAGCCCTCACGCCAGTGCTCCGCCGATGCGGACGCTGCTATCCCGCTACGAGCCCGACATGCTGGCCAATGACCTCATCGAGGGCGTTCGTGTAGGGCACGACGACATGCCATTCTTCGATTTCAACATCGCGGCAGCGGACTCGCTGGTCGCCTACATCAAGTCGATCGATCGTAACCGAGCAGAATAGATGTTTGACTTTTAGGCGTGCGTGGCGACGTGGGGATCGAACGTTCTAGACCGCCAGGCTGTGTCTGTTTACTGAGTGAGCGATCTCGGGGTCGAAGCACGCGGCAATATTGCGTACATAGGGGCGGCCACGGTCGGTTACGATCAGGTGAGTTCCCGACAGTTGCGCCAGGCCCGCATCGGTCAGCGCCGTGAGTTGGGGGCAGGCTGCAATCAGAAGGTCGCCCGGCACATTGACCTCGAAATCGCAAAGAATGCGCTCGATAAGCTTGCCTGTGCGCACATCGGCTTGGGTGTGGGCAACGCCGCGCACAACCGGCAGCCGGCCAGCCATGATATCGGCTTTGTAGGTCGAAGTGTCGGTGGTGTTTTGATAAGTGAGCCCGGGCAGGGAAGAAATCGCTGATGCGCCAAAGCCGATCAGGGCGATAGCGTCGTCGTCCGTATATCCTTGGAAGTTGCGCCGCAGGCGTCCGTCGCGATCCGCAGCTACCAGCGAGTCGCCAGGCGCGGCGAAATGGTCGAAGCCAATCGGCAGATAGCCTGCTGTTTCGAGCGCGCTGGCTGCCATTTCAGCCTGGCGGAAGCGCTCCTCGCCCGAGGCCAGATCGTCTGTCGCGATGGCGTTCTGGTGCTTCTTCATCCACGGCACGTGTGCATAACCGAAAGTTGCGACGCGGTCAGCGTCTTGGGCGGCAATGAAAAGAGCTGTCTCGACTACGTGCTCGCGGGTCTGGCCGGGAAGGCCATACATCATGTCGAGGTTCAGGCTGACGATTCCGGCCGCACGCAGCAGTCGCACCGCCGATGCGATCTGATCTTCCGTCTGGATGCGGTTAATCCGCTTCTGAACGGAAACGTCCAGAACCTGTACACCGAGGCTGGCGCGAGTAAGCCCCCCGCTGGCGAATGCATCGATCACTTCCGGACGCGCGCCGCGCGGATCAAGTTCTGCTGCGATTTCAGCAAAGCGGCCGACCTGGAAGGATGATCTCAACGCGACAAAAATCCGCATGATCTGTTCCGGGGTCAGGATGTCGGGTGATCCACCTCCAAAATGGATGTGATCGACCCGCGCGTTCCCGGGCGCCAGTTCTCCAGCGATCTCGATCTCGTGAATCAGCGCTTCGACATAGGGCGCGACCGGATCAGCAATTGTGGGAACGCTGGTGTGGCACCCGCAATACCAGCAGAGCTTCTTGCAGAACGGAATATGCAGGTAGAGAGAAATCGAAGAAGCTGCTGGAAGGCTCGCGATCGCTGCTTGCGCTTTCGATGAATTGACGCGGGCGCTGAAGCGGTTGGCTGGCGGATAGCTTGTATAGCGGGGTGTCTGCGCGAGCGCGTATTCGGGAATGTAGTCCCACTTGCGTTTGGTAGAGCGGAAGCTGGTGGTACGCATTATGTGCGCTCCGACGCGGCGAGGCGGCGCGGCAGGTTATCGGCAAGAACAGCTATTATCATCAGAATGAAGCCCGCCGCGATCATGGCGCAGCCTGCGCAATGCGCGGGCCCATGCGCCATCAGCGACGACGGCTGCGGCCCGCACCAGAAGCTGGCCATGTCTGCTTCCATGCCGCTGCCGCAGGTTCGCAGGACAGCGCCCGTGATGATCGTCATCACATCTGAAATGAAAATCATCGCTGCAGTCATCGCCGCCTCCGGAGCCGGCGCGGCGCAAAGGAGCCCACCCAGCGCCCCAACTCCTAAATCGTCGCAGGCGCTGGCTCCTTGAGCTGGATCAAGTGCAGGGCAAGGCCGCTCGGGCAGTGAGGCCGAATTGGTGGCGCTTCCTCCGGCGCCGTCCACGAAAGGGCTGGCTCATGACAACCGACGCTTATCGCGATGAGCGCCTCGACTTAAGTTCTGCGCTTGTCGGCATGGTGCTGGTGGCGGTTCTGATCCTTGCTTTTGCAGGAGCCGCCAACGCGGCCGACAACCAGTTCGCGGCTCAAGCCTGGACATTCGTGATAGCCGCAACTGCAGGGCTCGCAGGGCTTCTATTCTGGCATGAAGCCAAGGCCCCGCAGAAGCGCTTTGACCGCGCTTTCTATGAAGAGGGTGTCGTCAAGGCTGGCGTCGTCGCCACTATGTTTTGGGGCATCGCTGGGTTTCTCATCGGCTTGATCATCGCTCTGCAGCTGACCTGGCCAAATCTCTTCTACTTCCCTGAGCTGGGCTGGACAAATTTTGGCCGAATGCGTCCGCTGCACACGTCTGCGGTCATTTTTGCGTTTGGCGGCAATGCGCTGATCTCGACCTCATTCTATGTCGTCCAGCGGACGTGCCGCACGCGGCTGGCTGGCGGCATGTGGCCGTGGTTCGTGTTCTGGGGATACCAGCTCTTCATCGTGATCGCCGGCACGGGATACCTGATGGGTATCACGCAATCGAAGGAATATGCCGAGCCGGAATGGTATGCCGATATCTGGCTCACGATTGTCTGGGTCGCCTATCTTGGCGTCTTTCTCGGAACCATCATGCGTCGCAAGGAGCCCCATATCTACGTCGCCAACTGGTTCTATCTCGCCTTCATCGTGACGATCGCACTGCTACATATCGTCAACAATCTCTCACGTCCCGCTATCCTGACAGGTTCCAAATCATTCGCGGTGTTCAGCGGCGTCCAGAGCGCTTTGATCCAGTGGTGGTATGGGCACAACGCCGTCGGCTTCTTCCTGACCGCTGGCTTTCTGGCGATCGTGTATTACTTCATTCCCAAGCGGGTTGAGCGTCCGGTCTGGTCGTACCGGCTGTCGATTGTTCACTTCTGGTCGCTGATCTTCATCTACATCTGGGCTGGGCCGCACCATCTTCACTACACAGCTCTGCCGCAATGGGCGCAGACGCTGGGGATGACTTTTTCGATCATGCTGTGGATGCCGAGTTGGGGCGGCATGATCAACGGGATGATGACGCTGTCCGGCGCGTGGGACAAACTGCGCACTGATCCCGCGGTTCGCATGCTCATCGTCTCGGTCGCCTTCTACGGCATGGCGACTTTCGAGGGGCCGGTGATGTCCGTGCGCGAAGTCAATGCACTCTCACACTACACGGACTGGGGCATCGGTCACGTGCATTCGGGCGCGCTGGGCTGGGTCGGCTTTGTAACCTTCGGGGCGATGTATTGCCTGACGCAGTGGCTGTGGAAGCGGCCGAAGCTCTACTCAAACGCGCTCGTCGAATGGCATTTCTGGATCGCGACGCTCGGCATCGTTTTGTACATCTGCGCGATGTGGGTGTCTGGCATCATGGAAGGCCTGATGTGGCGCGCCTACAACGAGTACGGCTTCCTCGAATACTCGTTCATCGAGACGGTCAGCGCCAAGCACATTGAATACATCATCCGCTCCGCAGGCGGCGGGCTCTATCTGCTGGGTGCACTCATCATGGTGTATAATCTCGTGCGTACGGCGCGCGGAGATGTTCCGATCGAAGACCGCCAGCGTGACACAGCCGCGCCCAGCCTTCAGCCCGCAGAATAGGAAACAGAGATGGCAACGCGTCCAGGCTGGCTGATGCGCAATCACAAGCTGTTCGAAAAGAACGGCTACATCCTTCTGATTG